>JABXHZ010000422.1 GCA_013373335.1 Cyclobacteriaceae bacterium
AAGGGAAAAAACTAAGTGAGATTATTCTTAGGAAAGAGCAATCCTGTGCGATAAGAGATTGAATTATATTCCAATAGAAAAATCAAATGCCCTATTAAGGCTTTTTGATAGCTTTTTTCCAAAAATCCTTATACAATTTTCTGACAACCGAACTTTCATTTTTATCTAAAGTCACTTCATAGATAAAATCATATTCGACATCTTCTAAATCTTCGAATTTTTCCCCGTCACCCACAAAATAATTTGCCAATTGACTAACTGTATTGCTGTGACCGACAACCAGGATATTTCCTTCCAGGCTTCGTAACTGTTCCACAAGCGCATCTTGATTTCTTGGATCGTAGGATTGAATATTCAAGCCAAATTGTGCTGCTGTTGGTTGCGCCGTCAGACGTGTTCGCTTGTAATCTGTACTGAATACATGCTTGATATCCTGATTTTGAAGAATCTGGGCAAGTTTTTTTGCTCTTACATACCCTACCGGTGCTAATTCAGGATCCGGATTATCCACCAACTGCTTTTCAGCATGTCGGACGATATAGATGGTTTTGGGAGAATTTTGGGTTGTGCAGGATGCTAGTAGAAGAATGAAAGCGAAAAGAAGAAGTAGGTTTTTCATGAATTTTAGAAATATGCTTCGCGAAATATAGTGGAAATAGGCCTTCGGCGAAAAATAACTCACTTCACTCGTTGAAATACGCCTTAGGCGAGATATAGCCTCGTTCCTCGGCTGAGATATGGCTTCACCAAAATATTTCACCCGACTAAGGAGGGCTTATTTCAATTGTATTTCTATCGTATTTCAATTTCCTTTCTTCACTTTACTACTTTGCTGCAGATTTTAGCCCGAGAAAGTATTATCTATATGCTGATCCTTGGCCTTCACAGCTTCAAACTCATAAAACTGCTCCCAAAATTCAGTTTCAGGTAAAGCAGCTCGCAGATACAATTTTTCCTTCTTGATCGGGTGAACAAACACCAAATGAAATGCATGGAGATTGATGCTTCCATCCGGGTTGGGCTTTGGAAAACCGTACTTCAAGTCCCCGCGAATTGGGCAACCCATTGAAGCCAGTTGAACTCGGATCTGATGTGGTCTACCAGAGACTGGGCGGACTTCTATCAGCCAGTGGTCATTCAATTTGCCAAGGGTCTTATAATTAAGCTCGGCTTTTTGTGAACCCGGTACTTCTTTCTCATGAGCAGTGACCACATTTTTTTGCTCGTCCTTGGTCAGCCAATGGGTGAGTTTGCCCATTTCTTCTCTTGGTCTTTTTTTGACGATAGCCCAGTAGACCTTGTGAATATCCCGCTTGCGGAAAAGCTCCATCATGCGCTCCAAGCCCTTGCTGGTACGTGCAAAAACCACCAAACCGCTCACCGGTCTATCCAATCGGTGCACGGGATGCAAAAAAACAGCTCCGGGTTTGTTGTATTTTTTAGCAATGTAATCCTTGCAATAATCGGTCAGAGTTTTGTCTCCGGTTTTGTCACCTTGGACGAGAACACCGGCGGCTTTATTGACCACAAGCAAATGATTGTCTTCGTAAACGACGTTGAAGGGTTGCTTTTTCATAGGTGGCACAAAGGTAGGCAATTTGTGATTAGTTCAGGATATTTTGCCTTCTTCGTCTTGTTTTTTTAGTTGAAACAATGGATACTAGTATTTTAATAGATAGAATTATGAAACTACTCCAATTTGCTGGTATACTTTTTTTCATCCTTTCCTGTTCTCCTTCGGAAAAAGCCGAGGTTAACAAAGGCGATGACACCAAAAGGATTTCGCTAATAGCCGAAGACTCAACGGTTGTCAGAGACATTATTGCATCTACTTTTATATTTCAGGATGGAGATGCGGAGCATTTGATTTTCCGTGATGCTCCGGCATCTACTATTTATGTGTTTGACCGGGTATCAGGGGGTTTGGTAAATAAATGGACGAAAACTGGGGATGTGCCTGGTTCATTTTCCATGGCGACGAAAAATCTTGAAGTTTCGCAATCAGGGGAAATTATCTTAATCGATATAAGTGAGGGGTTGCGGGTTTTTGCAAAGGACGGGGAATTGATCAGTCGTGCCAACCCAGTAGCCAATCAATGGAGTTTAGGTGGGGCTTTCAATCTTTTTAGACAAACAGCTTTGGTATCACTTAATGGGGATGAGCATGTACTTTATTCATTGGATATCTTGGAACCTGACTTAGTAGAGTATGGACCAAAGTTTCTTCAAAATCGAAAGAACCTAGTGCTGACAAACTTGGAAACAGGGGAGCATCGATTGATTTTGCCTTTTCCCGATGGCTCAAAATTCCTAAATGGCAAAGTTTATCCATTCGAGGATTTTAGACCTCTTTTTGTTATAGATGAATTTGCTAATAAGCTGTATTTGATTTTTCAAAATGAACCTATTCTGTATACTTATTCTTGGAATGATGCAGCACCTGAATTGCTTTCCAGGGTTAGGGTCGATTTGCCAGGGTTTGAGGAAAATGAGGGTTGGGAGCCTGGATCCATTCAGATGGCACAAATTACTGATAAGGAAAACGAACCATTTCCAGCTCGAATTCAGGGTTTTGAAGCTGTTGAGGGTGGATTTTTGTTGAGTTACAGCACAAAACCTACGGATTTGGATAACTACAACCGCTACAAAAGCAAGGACCGAACGAGGGAAGGCCTAAATCAAATCTACGAGGAAACTCGTCGAAAGACGGTTTTTCTTGACCTGGATGGAAAAGTGCTTCCTGTTGATTTTCCAGAAATGCACTATCAAAGTTTTCAGATCATTGATGGGAAAATCCATTGGATGAAAACCCCCACTCGGGGGGAAGAAGCAGAAGAATTTACGCTTTATTGGGGTAAGCTAAAAATTGAATAATTCAATCCAGTTTTTTAGCAATATCCGCCATAATCGACTCGGCGTGGACAATGGAATTTTCAATAAAAAACTCTCGGGTATTCAGTCCGCCGCAAACAACTCCGGCCAGATAAACGCCCGG
>JABXHZ010000251.1 GCA_013373335.1 Cyclobacteriaceae bacterium
ATGCCAGCTTCCTCACTCACATCAGTGAATTTTTCACCATCATTTCGAAAAAGTTTATCTCCACCGACTGGATCTCTATTGGGACGTTCATTTTGCATTTTGTTGAAGCTTCCAATGGCTTGGTAGCTATTATTCAGCAGGTATACATCCAGATCGCCATCTTTATCATAATCAAAAAAAACGGCATGGGTAGAAAAGCCCTGGTCGGCCAAACCATATTTTTCAGCTTCTTCAGAGAAAGTCCCATCCCCTTGATTGATGAATAGTTCGTTTTGTTTGTTGTCTCCGGCTATATCCCCCGAATTGCAGACATAAATATCCAGCAGACCATCTCCGTTAATATCCGCCATCGCAACTCCGGTAGACCAGGCTCTTTTGCCACCAACACCGGCTTTTTCGGTTACGTCTTCGAATTGAAGGTTCCCTTTGTTGAGGTAGAGTTTGTTTGAAGAAAGGTTGGCAGTAAAATAGATATCCAAAAGACCATCTTGATTGACGTCTCCTAGTGCTACCCCGCCTCCGTTGTAATAATTTCGATAGGTGAAAATATTGAAATCCTCGTTGAAAGAAAGGTCATTGCGAAAATCGATTCCAGATTGAGCAGGATCTAATTCCTGAAAAAGAGTGGGCTCATTATTCACGACCTTTGTGCAGGAAAAGATCAATAAGATCCAAAACGCTATGGGCCATTTTTTGCTCATGAGGGAGATTTTTCAAGGGTATTTAACATATTCAGATCTACAATTTCAGCCCGAACTGCGGATAAGGATTTTTTAAAGATTCGTACTCTTCGGTTACCGTCAATCTTCACAAAGGCAATTAGGGTTTTGTCTTCATTGGAAACTTCAAAAAAGCCTGGTCCGTACCATTTTTCAAATTGAGCAATGACATCTTCCCGGAGTTTTTCAACACTAAGTTCTTCATTCCATGGAGCCCATCCATCATAAACAAATTCTACGGGCATGAGGTAGATTTTATCCTCTACAAAATCTGGGTAAAAGCGCATTTTGGCAGGTTTTCCTGATGGTAATTCAAGGGAATATTCTACCGAAAGTTCGGTAGGACCGTTTGTAAGAATGCCCTCTTTATTGAGTTGCCAGCATGTTTCGAAAAAATCCCGCTTATCCATTCCCAGTTCAATACTGAGAAATAACTCATTATTGATTTCTCCTGATGCCAGTTCCTTTCGTTCGATTTTTTGATACTGGCTTTCGCAGGCGAAAAGTAGAACCGAAATCAGCAAACTAAGGGCGGATCTTAAATAGAACCGGTGTTTCATCATTTCTAAAGGCAATTAAATAGTGGTTATTGGCTTGCTTTATTGTTTTCAAATTTCTGATTTCTCCTTTCACTACGAAACCACTTTCTTGTGGTTCTAATAGCTTCCAGGATTGGTTTGACTCTAATCGAAGAATCCAACCATAAGAGCCAAGTTGGGTGCCCAATTCAGGCTTAATTTTACTTTGGTTTCCTCCGAGGGCGATATATTGATTTCCTTCTAAATCCTGAAAAGAAGTGACTGCATAGACAGGCGCTTGTTGAATTGCCTTTGGTAAGGGGATCTTGGAAAATCCGGTTCCCTTGCTATTGAACCAAAGACTAGTTTCCAAACTTTTAGCCTCCAAAATTACGGAATTCGCGATGGAGTTTGCAGGAAACAGATCTTCGAATTTTTTATTCTCATAATCAGCATACCGAAGTAGTGTTTTCTGAAGCGCAGGAATTTGACGCACCAAACTATTTTTCATAACCCATGGAGTAGATGTTTCTCCATCAAATTCACAGAGTATATGATCAGCACTTCCATTTTGGTCAAAGTCATTCACATACATTCGCAGTGTAGATGAATTTTTAAAATGTAAGCGAGTATTGGTGCCCATATTTCCTGCAAAAATGTCTGGATATCCATCCCCATTTAGGTCCTCTACCATTAAGCTGTACCAAAGTCCTGAGGTGTTTTGCATCCCGAATTTCTCCGTTTGATCGAGCCAGGAATTGTTTTGGAAGGAAAAAATCCGAATTCCCATCCATTCTCCTGCAAGGATCAGTTCAATTGATCCATCCAAATCCAAATCAGCAAAAGCTCCTGAGGTGAGCATCCCTAAATTTTGCAATTTAGGATCAAATTTTTCAGAGCTATTCTTAAAATTCCCCATTCCGTCATTCTCCCAAAAGGTAAGCCCAACAGGAATTCCATAGCCATAGGGATGAGCTCTTTGTGCGATGATTAAATCCAAATCTTCATCTTGGTCCCAATCAAAAGGAAGGGCAAAAGCTGTCGGGAGTTTAGAAAAAACTTGGTTTGATTTGGTGAAATCTCCAGCTGGATTCTGAATATACAAGCGGTCGGTGTAAACCGGACTGTTTTCAGGAAACTCAATACCGCCACTTAGAACCAATAAATCGTCTAGTCCGTCCCCGTTGGCATCAAAAAACAGTCCGCCAACATCTTCAGCTTGGCTATCGCTTTGGAAAACCTCCGAATCTACTTTTTCCCATTTGGAATCTTCAGAAAGCTGATACAGATGGGAAGAGTAATCTTTTCCATTTGGAAGGAAAAGTAGTTTTCTTTCTGTTTTTTGACTTAGGGCAACTTTAGGGCCTTCATTGCTGATGGACCAAAAACGCAACCTATCCCGGTCAAAATCCACAAAATCGCTTTCCTGATGCAGTAAATTGTTGGAAGATGTTTCCTTTTCTAGTAAAGTCGAAACGGGATGCCTTTCACTTGTCGGAATAGAGGAATTAATGGGTTGAATTTTTAGGATCTGATTTCCTGCTATTTGATGATATTCATTGACTTTCCCATTGGGCCATTCAATTTTCATAACTAGGACGCTATCGGATTGGCCCAATCCGAAAAATAGCCGTTGATCCACTGAGGACATATAACCCTTGACAGGTTGATATTCCTGAGTTTGTACTGTTTCTTTTGTTTGAATTTGGACTTTGGCTCCAAACGCTTCCCCTAAGTCAATTCCTATAAAATTCCCTTTTCCGAGTTCAATGGCATTGTTTTTATAAAGGGAAACTTCCCCATTCAGGTTGTTGATCACCAAGTCCAAATCTCCATCATTGTCCAAATCCCCATAGGCAGCACCCGTGCTGAAGGTTTTCTCAGTTATCCCGGCTTCAGAGGCTTGGTTAGAAAAGGTCCAATTTTTTTCATTTTTGAACCAATAATTCTGAAGTGGAGTAGAGGGGAAGGCATCAATCATTTTGGTGATTAAAACTGAATCCGAACGGTATTCAATGACTTTTTCGGGGTTAAAAGCGTAATAATTGACAAAGTCAAAATCGGTCAAATCTTTGACAATCCCATTTGCTACAAAAATATCCTTCCAACCATCCAGGTCCGCATCAAAAATCAATGCTCCCCAGCTCCAGTCTGTTGCCTGAACACCAGCCATTCTGGAAACCTCAGCAAATAAAGGTTGACCAGTATAAGGATCTTTTCCTAAGTTTCTTTGCAGAGTATTTCTGGTGAATTGACGATGATATCCAGCCTTGAAGTTGGATTGAAATTTGTCCCATTCTTCAAAAGGGGTTTTGGTTTTTACACTCCCCATATCTTCTGGGAGCATTTCGGTTACGAATATATCCGGTCGATTATCATTATCCAGATCTGCAATATCGGCACCCATGGAACCCATGCTGATTTCAGGAATCAATTCCGGTAAGACTTCCGAAAAGCTTCCATCCTGATTGTTCAAATACAGGTAATCTCGCTCAAAAAAATCATTGGAAACATAAAGGTCAGGCCAATTATCTTCATTTAAATCAGCAACGGTTACGCCAAGCCCATAGCCAATGGCACTCCCATAAATCCCCGCTTCCACACTAACATCCAGGAAGAAATCTCCCTCGTTTCGAAAAAGCTTATTTCCTCCATTAGGATCTCGGATTTCCCGTTGTCCCTCGCGCAAGTCAAAAATCCCGACGGAACGGGGAGAGTTACTAAGTAGATATAAATCCAGGTCTCCATCTTTGTCATAGTCGAAAAAAACGGCGTGTTGGGAAAGTGCTTTTTCATCCAACCCATATTCGGCTGCTTTTTCGACAAAAGTCAGGTTTCCCTGATTGATAAAAAGTTCATTGCTTCTGTCCGGAGTGTCGAGTGGGCCTGATTTGCAAACGTAAATATCCAAAAGGCCATCTCCATTTACATCAGCTATGCTGACCCCAGTGGTCCAACTTCCTTCGGAGTCCAAGCCCGCTTCTTTGGTAATGTCTTTGAAAGTAAGGTTACCCTGATTTATATAAAGTTTATTGGAGGTTTGATTTCCAGCTAGGAAAATATCCAGTAAGCCATCATTATTAAGGTCGCCCAAGGCAACGCCGGCTCCATTATAAAAATTTCGGAAGGTATAGGGGTTTATTTTTTCCGTGTAATTCAAATCATTTCGGAAGGTCAGACCGGATACATTAGAATCAATTCTTTCAAAAAGTGCCTCTTGGTTAGGCTTTTCTTTTTGGCAAGCGCCTAAAATCAGGAGGGTAAAGAATGCTATTTGAAAGGACCTTCGCATGTTCTAAAAAAAAGGAAGTGCACAAATGTACACTTCCTTTTACTATCAGGATATTATAGAATTAATAACCTGGGTTTTGAGTCAAGTTAGGGTTGGCATTGATTTGCTGCAATGGAATTGGGAACAATGCTCTGAATGGTTCAGATTGTCCTTTTTCCCACCATGGCTGATTCCACTTTCCAAATCGAATTTGGTCAGTTCTTCTAGAAGCCTCAGCAAACATTTCTCGACCACGCTCTTCATAGATATCGTCCAAGGTCAAGCTTGTAAATGCAGGCATTCCAGCTCTTTCTCGAACCATATTGATGGCTGCCAAAGCAACATCAGTTTTTCCTTGACGGAATGCAGCCTCACCTTTTGTCAGGTACATTTCAGCCAATCGGAATAATGGGTAGTCATTGCTCAAGCTAGATGCAGCACCTGAAGCGAATTCAAATTTACCTACTCGAGCACCAGCCTGACGGAAGGCATTAGGACCAAGCATGTTGATCTCAGGAGTGAATGTCAATGGCTCTCCATCCGGATCATCAGCTTCAGCAGAAATATCTCTCAATCGAGTACCGTCAGCTGCAAACTGTGGTCCTACGATGAATGAACCTTTTCTCACGTCATTGTCATCGAAAGTATTGTAGAATTCTTCCAAGGAAGCATAACCATTCCAAGGCTGCTCTTGCAAGTTGTAGGTGTTTTGGCTTAAGTAATGAAGTGTCATTTGAGCCAAGTTGAAACCACCTGCATTGTTTTCGTCGTAAGGAAGGGTCAGGATATTTTCTGTAGATCCTCCGTTTCTTGTAGCAAAGTTGCTGAAGAAGTTAGAGGATAAAGAATATGGACCACTAATTACTACGTCAGCAGCAGCTTCTGCATCAGCCCATCGTGGAGTACCTGTGTATACTTCAGCATTCAAGTACAATTTAGCCAAGATTGCATGAGCAGAGTAATAGTTCATGGTAGACTTTGTGTCTTCTTTAGGAAGCAAGTCTACATTTTCCAATACAGAGCTTTCAATGAAGTCAAATACTTCTTGACGAGAGTTGTTAGTTGGGTTACCTCCTGAGGAAGTTTCAGTAATAATTGGGACATTTCCCCAGTTATCGATTAACCATAGGTAAACTAAGGCTCTCAACACTCGTAATTCAGCGTTCAATGCTGCTACATCTGGGAAGGAAATCATCAAGTTGTTGATTTCACCGATAGCAGTGTAGCAGTAGTTCCAGGAGTTGTTGAAAGCTTCATCGGAAGCAGTCCAGGTGTGTCTGTGGGCTCTTAACCAAAGACCACCATCTTCCCAGTCAGCTCCTTTTTGTGGAATAGCCATCTCGTCAGAAGAGACCTCATTGATAGACCAAATACTGTTATGTCCACCCCAGCTACCTACGATTCGGGAATAAGCTGAAGCTTTCAAAACATCAATCAACTGTGGGTTATTACTATTCGCCACATCCTCAGGAGTCACTCCATCGAGTACCTCCTGCTCCAACTCCCAACAGGATCCCATCAATAAGACCACTGGGATCAACAGAAAGGTTTTTCTAAATGATTTTAACATATCTCTGTTATTTGATTGATTACTTAAAGTTTACGGTTAGACCCAATGTAAAGGATCTGGTTTGGAAATACGTATTTCTACGCTCAATACCTGGAGAAAGTGAAGTAGTGAATCCGTCACCATTCTCAGAGTCATTGATTCTAACTTCAGGATCGATACCTGTGTAGTTAGTGATGGTGAAGAGGTTTTGCGCAGCAAAGTACACTCTAAAAGAACTTAGATTAGGGGAATTGGTTTTGAAATTATATCCCAATTCCATGTTATCCAATCGGATGAATGATGCATCCTCAATATAAGAACTATTGAAAGTTGGGGTTGAGGTGATCAAAGGATTAGTTGGAGTCTTGTCAGTGATTACGGAGTTCCAAGTGTTGGAAGCACCATCAGCATTTTCGTAGAAACCTCTGTAAGAGTTGTACAAGTCATGACCCCAAGCACCTCGGAAGAAGAAGCTCAAGTTCCACTGACCCCACTCCAAGTTGTTAGCGAAACCGAATTCACCTTTTGGAAGACCGTTACCCAATCTTTCAAATTCATTTGGATCGGTAGTAGAAAGGATGTATTCACCACCTTCAGAGATACCCAACAATCTTGGACCATAGAAGTCACCCAAAGTTTGACCTACCCGGTTGTAGATAATTGGGTTGTTGTTCTGACCTGGAGATCCTGGAGTTGCAAAACGTAATTCGTCAAATCCTAGCTCACCAGCAGACAAGCTTTCAATTTGTGTTTTCTGATAAATGGTAAAGTTGAAAGATGGAGTCCACTTCAAAGAACCTTTACCCAATCTGTTAGCGGAAATTGCGAATTCGAAACCAGCATTTCTCAAGTCTGCCAAGTTAACCCAAGTAGAAGATGCAGTATTAAATCTTCCAGGATCAAATGGGTTTGGAGCACCTGTAGCTACTGGCACATTAAACAATAGATCAGAGATGTTTCTAGTGTAATAATCTACGCTACCAGAAAGTAATCCGTCTAGTAGTCCGAAGTCGATACCAATATTGAATTCTCTTTTGGTTTCCCATTTCAAATCCTTATTAGGGTTTGAGTTTTGCACGATACCTACAAAGATGTCATTGGTTGTCAATGGATCACCATCAAGATCAATTCTGTTACCATTTCCAAATACACCCAAAGCTAGGGTTGGAGATGGAGGAAGGTTACCAGTCACACCGTAAGAAACTCTTGGCTTGAACTGGTCAAAAATTCCCATGTCAAAAATCTGAGTGAAGTCAGAACCAATAGACACTGCCGGGAAGATACCAGTTTGATTATTTTCACCGAATCCAGAATAGGTTTCAGCTCTTACGGAAGCAGATAAGAACAACCAGTTGTTGTAATTGAAGTTTGCTCTACCGAAAGCAGAGTTTAATTGATCTTCATTTGCAAAAGAGTACAAGTTGGTATTAGCTCCTAAACGGATTGCACCAGCACCCAAATTATCCCATCCCAAGTCGAATAGGTATTGACGAACTCTAGCGCCAAAGCCTTCATTTTTGGTTTTCTGGAATCCAAGACCACCTAACAAGGTCATATTCAAACCGTCCGAAAGATCTGTTTCAAAACGCAATGTTGTTTCGAAGATTTTTTGGTCTCTGTCAAAAGCATTTCGCTCAGCAGATCCACTGGCACCGAAACCAACTTGGAAATCTTGTCTTGACCAGAATCCACCAGAAATAGTGTTTCTTCTATCCTGAGAATACTGAGCTGACCAAGTCAAGTTTGGAAGGAAGTCATATTCTACTCTATAGGAAGTCAAGGCAGTTTTTGTTTCACCGATAAACTGCTGCTGCTTCGCCAAGGCTACTGGATTGTAGAAGTCAAACAAGTCTCTTTGGAAATAACCTCCAAAACGCTCTTGAGCACTTTCAGTGTTCTCAAATACTGGAGCGGTTGGGTTATAAATAGTAGCATATCTAAATGCTGCATCGTTGATAGACTCTGAATCAACATTGGTGAAGGACAAGTTTACATTGAATCTCAATTTGTTGTCCAAAGCACCTTGAGAAAGGTTGATTCGAGTATTTAGTCTTTGGTTGTTGGTTCCGTCAACGATACCCTGGTTATCTCGGTAGTTAACAGATGCCATATAACTAGTATTTTGGAATCCACCAGAGATACTAGCGTTTGTCGTGTAAGAGAAGGCATCGCTAATCAATTCTTCTCTCCAATCAGTGTTACTTCCGAAGTCTGTACCACCTCTTGCTACGAATTCTTCTGCGGAAAGCACAGGGATTAAATTAGTAGCCTGATCCATGGTGGCGAATGAGTTAATAGTAACGTTAACGTTTCCATCTCTCTTACCGGAACGGGTAGTAGTGATCAAAATAACCCCAGAAGAACCTCGGGCACCATAAATAGCAGCAGCAGAACCATCTTTCAATAC
>JABXHZ010000339.1 GCA_013373335.1 Cyclobacteriaceae bacterium
CACGGAAGGGGTGTCGGAAGACCAAACGCCTCCTCCGACGGTGGAGGTGAAGGTGGTGGTTCCTGCTTCGCAGATGTCCTGTATACCGTCTAGTGTTCCAGCGCTAGGCGGAGCGGTGACGGTGATAGTCCCTTCTACAAACTCCCCTGAACAAGATCCTGAACTCGCATCTATCCTGTAAGTGTATGTTCCTGGGCCAGATGGGGTTCCTGTAATTCTTACAGTCGATGTTCCATCATCAATTATATTTAGCCAAGGTGGTCCGCTTGTCACAGTTAGAATTCCGCCATTATCGACAGAATAAATTATGTCATCTATAGCATTTCCTTCACAGATATCCTGATCGGCATCTCCCTCATTAGTGTCTCTGGTAATCGTACATGCAAAAACCTCCTCAATCCTAAAATTCTCTTGGGTTTCAACTTCTTTTTGAGGTTCTGCGATTGGTTCGATTTCCTCCTTTTCTTCCGATTCGAAAAGCTGAGCAAAAGGTTGGAGTTCGCTTAGTTTGATGCCTTTGGTTTGGGCATAGAAATTCCAGCTGAGAAAAATCAGTCCTATAAAAAGTAATACGCTGAGTAAAGATCTACTCATAGGCCCTTGTTAAGCATTTAAATGCATTTTATCGGGTAAAAAATGCATTACAAATATAAGATAATTCTTTCGTAAGCCCTAATTTATTCGCTTGATTTTTTAGGCCTTACTACTTGATTATCAGTTAGCTTATAAAATATATCCCCTTTCTATATATTTTATAATAGATGACTATATACTTTTTGAAATTCAATTAATATATAATCAAGTACATTATTTTGTTGACACACAAATTATATTTTAAATTTTACAGACAAAGGGATTCAAATCTATTGAAAATTTTGTTTTCTCCAAAAAATCAAGAAAAAATTTGTAGCTGTACAGAAAAAGTAATAAAGATGAGGGTATTCAAATTCAAAAGAAATGAAAAAACCCTGAAGGGAATACCAATCAGGGTCTAGTTCAATTTATTATTAATAGAATTATCCGTTCATACTAATCAAGAACTCCGCATTGTCTCGGGTTCCTTTCATACGCTGAAGCAAGAATTCCATGGACTCCTGAGAAGTCATGTCGCTCATGAGCTTTCGGAGGATCCAAACACGCTGCATCTCTTCTTTGTCCATCAATAGATCTTCTCTACGTGTACCGGAGCTCAAGACATCGATAGCAGGGTAGATTCGTCGGTTGGCCAACTTACGATCCAAGGCCAATTCCATGTTACCGGTTCCCTTGAATTCTTCAAAGATCACCTCGTCCATTTTGGAACCAGTTTCCACCAATGCGGTAGCAATGATGGTCAAGGAACCTCCATTTTCTACATTTCGAGCGGCGCCAAAGAATCGTTTTGGCTTGTGCAATGCATTAGCATCCACACCTCCGGAAAGGATTTTTCCAGAGCTAGGCACTACGGTATTGTGTGCACGGGCAAGTCTAGTGATAGAGTCCAATAGAATCACCACATCATGACCTACTTCTACCATTCGCTTTGCTTTTTCCAAAACGATATTGGCAACCTTCACATGTCTTTCGGCTTGCTCATCAAAAGTCGATGAAATCACCTCGCCACGAACAGATCGTGCCATGTCGGTCACTTCTTCAGGACGTTCGTCGATCAGCAAAATCATCAAATGAACCTCCGGATGATTTTGGGCAATTGCATTGGCGATTTGCTGCAAAAGGACCGTTTTACCGGTTTTTGGCTGGGCTACGATCATCCCACGCTGCCCTTTTCCAATTGGGGAGAAGAGATCCAAAATTCGGGTGGAATAGCCATCTGGTTTGGTAGAAAGGTTTAATCGCTCTTCCGGGAATAATGGTGTCAAATACTCAAATGGAACACGATCCCGGATTTCGTCGGTGGTTTTGCCATTAACGGTTCCGATTTTTAAGAGCGCAAAATATTTTTCTCCTTCCTTAGGTGGTCTGATAGAGCCTTTGATATGATCTCCGGTTTTCAATCCAAAAAGTTTGATTTGACTTGGAGAAACATAAATATCGTCCGGAGAGGCTAGGTAGTTGTAATCTAAGGAACGAAGGAACCCATATCCTTCCTGCATAATTTCTAAAACACCCTCGTTTTCGATTACTCCATCAAATTCTCGAGGACTTACGTGGGGTTTTTTCTTTCCACCTGGTACCGTTTCCGCTGTAGGAGCTAAAATCTCATCTTGAGACTTGAAATTTTTTCTTTTGGGAAGTTCTACTTCTGGCTCAGGTTTTTGTTCGGAAGGGCTCGGTGCTTCTTCTTGAGAAGCTGCCTTTTCAACATTCACTTCCTCAAATACTCTTTTTCGAGGCCGGAAAGTCTTTGGAGTTTCTTCAGAGGTTTCAGCTGGCTTTTTCTCCGCTTTATGCCTTGGTTTTTCAGGCTTTGCCTCTTCTTTTGGTTTTTCTTTTTCTTCTTCAGAAGCCTGTTCAGCAGCCTTTTCGGTTACATTTTGTCTTCTAAATTTCGGCTTAAATTCAGCTTCTTCTTGAGGTTTTTCAGCCGACTTTTGGGCTGGTTTGGATTCTGGTTCCTGAGTTGGATTTTCTTGGATTTCTGCTAAAGCGGGCTTTTTCTTTGGGAGGGCTTTCTCGGGGGTGATTGCCTGTTGGTCGAGAATTGCGTAGACGAGTTCGTCTTTTTTGAGAGATTTGAAGTTTTTGACGCCCAACTCCTCTGCGATTTCCTTCAGCTCAGATAATAATCTGATTCTGAGTTCTTCTATGTTGTACATAAAGAGATGATGATAAATAAATAATGTGTGCTAAAATGCTAATTAGGAATCGTAAATGTTTTCGAAGCAAAAAAGAACTGCTGGAAAGTTTCAGACCAAAGTGGGCTGGCCTGTTCATTTACGGTGTTGATGCAATATTACAGTTATCTCGTTGATTTAACAAATATTTATTTTCAATGAAATTATTTTTATTCCTCCATAATCTGCCGAAGAACCGGGATGGATTTCCAAGGATGATTATGATCCAACTGTTCTGAGAAGAAATCCAATAAATAATCCAGCAATTTTCTTCGGATTACATGGGGTACACTTGCCTTACAATCGAAAGAATTCACCATCAATTCGTCCAAATAAGAAGAAACGATGGGTATTTCTTCATGAGAAAAGGGAAGAGTTTTACTTTCTTCCAGGAAGATGGAAACTTCCTCCGGACCAAATCCCAAAAACTTTGCCAATTGGATCAAAAAGGCATGAGGATAATGACGTAGTTCAATGTGGGGCAAATCCAAGTGTAAAAGACATTTTTTCATCCAGTCAAAAAGCCACTCATTTTGGTAATTCTCATAGACGGATTTGCCTATAGCTTCAGCGATAAAGAGAGCAATGCCTGTTTTTCGGAAATCGAAGGGGATTAACTGAAAGGGTTGGCTGATTTTCGCTTCAGAAATGCGTTGAAGTCCTGCACCCTCTTTTTCATAGACCACCAAGTCCAGGATTGTCATCGGTTGGTAAAGTCCGATTTTGGATTTGTTTCCTGCCTTCCGTACCCCATTGATGATATAGGATTTGAGGCCTAATTCGCGCGTGAAAATTTTTACGATCACGCTGGTTTCCCGATAACGGATGCAGCTGATGACGATTCCTTCGGTCTTTCGAATCATGGGCGCTTATCTTCCAAAAAGCATCTTCTGCATCGGGCTTCATAGGTTTCTTTTTCACCCAGGACCACCTTTTGTCTAGAATCTGAAAGACGGAGGGAAAATGCTGCCAAATCCCCGCATTTCACGCAAATGGCGTGTACTTTGGTTACGTATTCTGCAGTTGCCATCAGTTTGGGCATAGGCTCAAAAGGCTGCCCTTCGAAATCCATATCCAATCCGGCTAGAATCACCCGCTTGCCCTGATTGGCCAATTGATTGACCACGTTGACGATACGGTCATCGAAAAATTGAACCTCATCTATCCCTACCACATCGCAATCCCCGGCCAATAGCAAAATATCTTCAGCAAAATTGACGGGGGTTGACCGAATGGAGGTTTCATTGTGGGAGACTACTTCTTCCTCATGATAGCGGGTATCAATTTTCGGTTTGAAAATCTCCACTTTCAATTTGGCGATCTTTGCACGGTTTAATCGACGAATTAGTTCCTCTGTTTTTCCGGAAAACATGGATCCACAGATGACTTCAATTTGTCCTTTTCGCTCTGTATTTTTTCCTCCTCTGGGGGATCGTTCTACAAACATACCTCAGTCACTATACGCTAAATGGGGAAATTTATTGATTTCTGCCACCCGGATATGTATTTCTCCCGATGGAAGTTCAGCCTGACAGCACAAACGTTCGTTTGCCTTTAAGCGACCCTGATTTCTGAAAAAAAGCTCCCGATCATTCGGTGGGCTCAAATTTTTCATTCCAGAAACCACAATCATTTTGCAACTGGTGCAGCGCCCTTTTTTGCCACAGGCATGCATCCAATCAATGCCATTTTCATGAATTAATTCGATAACTTTACCCGAAGATTTCTCCGAATCTATGGTACGATTGTAGAGGTTTTCTATCACAATTCGGGGCATTTGTTCGTTGACTTTTGTAAATCACCAGCTAATGACAACTCAAATTAACAGCAATTATTTAGAAAAATACGCCAAAGATTACGCAGAGATCGTCTGTGATCGATTTTATCAGAACCGTCAATTTATTACGGGACAAGATATCGTTGGCTTAACTGCCTCAGTTCAAGTCAATTTTTTTGTCATCAAGCGCCTGTTTGAACTTTGGCAGCAGGAATTACAAAAGCTTAAGAGCAATCCCTATTTCGACTATCGGGACGTGGCTGTACACGAAGCATTGACCCAATTTATGAATGTGCTTTCCCGACGGATCAAAGTTGAACGAGCTCATTTACAGCCATTGTTGGAATATGCTGTTCAAAAATCCATAGAAGTGGCCACCAATCCTGTTGCTTTCTATCAAGGAGAAATTGATCAAGCTCCTGCTCAAAAAATCAACGATTACCTAGCGGAAAATAAAAAGTACTACAAGTGGCATTCCCAAGTCATTACTTTTTTAATTGATAAGGCTGGTTTTGGACAGGATCCAGTGGCCTACAAAAAAGCTATTGCAGCAAATTATCAGGCCATCAAAGAGCAACTTGAGTCTGTGAATCTTTTGTTGGCGACCTTGGGGGAAGTTAAAGCCTTTGATTTGGATGCTTATCTTGAAAAGACCCAAGAGGCTGAAGTATCCAAGCCAATCGTTGAGGAAGAGAATAAGGATTCTTTCTTTGACGAAATTGAGACAGAAGCTACTCCTGAGGAGCCTGAAAAAGAAACTTTTCCTGAGGAATCCCCAATGCCAGAACCTCCTAAAGCTGCCCCAGTTTCCTCAACTTCTACCGGAAAATTAGACCCAAATCGGGTCAAATCTCGTTTTGAAGCGGAAAGCTACAAGGGGATGAAAGGCTTGATTGGTGAATTATCTGAAAGTTTGGCAATCAATCAGCGATTTATGTTTCGCAAAGAACTTTTTGAAGGGAATGACGATCTGTTGACCCATGCCTTGAAAACGCTTGATGCCTGCAAATCCTTTGAAGAGGCAATCGATGTTATCAATGTCCGGTATTTAACTGAGTTGGGATGGGATGAAAGTTCAGATCCAGTGGAAGAATTTCTCCACGTAGTATACCGACGCTTTACAGATTAATTGATCCTACCAAGTTGCTGGGAGCGCGACGCATCCAATTTGACGAAAATGAAAAGCAACATGGTAAATGACCACAAGGAAGATCCGCCATAACTAAAGAAGGGTAGAGGAATTCCCACTACTGGGAAAAGACCAATGGTCATGGAGATATTGATCATAAAGTGGAAAAATAGAATCGAAATCACTGAATAGCCGTAAATTCTGGAGAACCGAGTTTTTTGTCGTTCAGCCATGATGACCAATCGATAAAGCAAAGCCACAAATAAGCCGATAACAATAAAGCTTCCGAACCAGCCAAACTCTTCTCCAAGGGTACAGAAAATAAAGTCTGTATGTTGTTCAGGGACGAAGTCAAATTTGGTTTGGGTGCCTTGTAAATATCCTTTTCCAAAAAATCCTCCCGATCCAATGGCGATTTTCGATTGAGTTACATTCCATCCAACTCCCAAGGGGTCAATGTTGGGATTAAAAAGAACCATGATCCGATTTTGCTGATGGGGAGGAAGCTTGGAAACCACCCAATCTATACTATAGGTGTAGCTGATCATCACCAAGGCTATCGCAGAAAAGGCGATTGTTCGCTTCCAGGAGGTTTTTCCGATAAAAATTAGAATCAGAGCAAGAATGACAATCCCGATGACTAGATAGAGGTTGTTTTCAATTCCCAAGGCCAAAAGCGTCAATGCAATAAATCCAAGACCCAAAATATAATACCGTTGCGGAAAGCCTTCCCGGTAAAACATGATTAGCAGCGAAAAATAAACCATGGCAGTTCCTGTATCCGGCTGCAGTAAAATCAATACTACCGGTACCATGAGGACCCCAAAGGCAATCAATTGATTTTTGGTCTTGGTAAGGTCGAAAGTCGGCCGTTCCATGACTTTGGCAAGTGCAAGTGCCGTGGCAAACTTGGCAAATTCTCCCGGCTGAATGCGGAAAGAGCCGAAGCCAATGGAAAGAACTTGTCCATTTACTTCCTTTCCAAATATCGGTGTCAAAAGCAGAACCACGAGAAAGACGAGGTAGATGGGAAGCGCGAGATTTTCAAAAAGTCGATGGTCTGCTGCAAGTATCAAAATGATCAAAACCACGGAGATCCCAATACGCACAAGCTGCTGTCCCGAATTGATGGACATGTCAAACATGCTTTGAGGAGCTTGACTATCATAGACCGCAGCATAAATGTTGAACCAGCCGATAATGACCAAGGCAAAATAGATGATGACCACCAGCCAGTCTACGCGATTAATAGGGATATCGGCTTCTCTCATTTAATAAATAAAGTTTCCTGCCAATACATATTCTTCCAAAGCGGGGCGAGTGATCTGTCCTTTAATGTATTTTTCAATCATCAAAGAGGCTGTGCTCGCTGCTGCTCTACCTCCCCAGCCTGCATTTTCCACATAAACTGCGATGGCAATCTTGGGGTCATCTTTTGGCGCAAAAGCCACAAATACGGAATGGTCTTCCCCATGTGGATTTTGGGCAGTTCCTGTTTTTCCCGCAATAACTAAGTCCTGGATAATTGCCCGGTTGGCTGTACCATATAAGGCCTCTGCCATTGCATCTTGGATCAAGTCAAAATGCTTGGCATCTACACCCACTTCGTGCTTAGTCCTATATTTCTGTGGGATCCGGGTTGGATCACCATCAACAGCTTTAATCAAATGAGGTGTGTAGTAAAAGCCTTTATTGGCAAAAATCGCCGCCAAATTGGCCATCTGCAGTGGAGTGACCAAAAGTTCTCCTTGTCCGATGGAAAGAGAGTAAATGGTAGAGTACTTCCAACGACCCTCCCCATAAACACGATCATAGAGTTTACTTGAAGGTACATCTCCACCGTATTCGCCTAGCATGTCTACACCAAGTCTTCCTCCCAATCCAAATTTCAATACTTTCTCACGCCAAGCATCTAGTCCAATTTCTGTATCCTTGAAGGTATTGGAAGAAACCTCCCGATTGATCATTCTGCGGAAGGCCTGATGGTAGTAGGGGTTGCAGGAGTTTCGGATAGCCCCAAACAAGTTTACAGGAGAAGGGTGATTATGACAAGCCACTAAGGATTTGTTGCAAGCGTATGTCGTTTCTGGGAAAAGGATTCCTTCCTGAAGCCCTATCAGGCTTTGCACTATTTTGAAAATCGATCCCGGCGGATATCTGGCCATGATGGGGCGATTCAGAAAAGGCTTGCTATTCATGGAATTCAGAATGGAATAATTCTTTCCGAAATCGGCTCCCGTCAGTTCATTGGGGTCATAGAAAGGTGCTGATACAAAGGCTAGGATTTCTCCGCTTTTTGGCTCAATAGCTACCACCGAACCTGTCTTTCCCTGCATTAAAAACTCACCGTAAAGTTGGAGATCGCGATCCAAGGTGGAGGTTAGATTGGTGCCAGCCACTGAAGCAGTATCATAAGCTCCGTTTTTAAACGGTCCCTTGTCGACACCGCGGACATTTACCATTTTGTATTTCACTCCTTTTTTTCCGCGGAGCTCGTCTTCGTAAAATCGCTCCATTCCACTCAGACCGACATAATCCCCCTGTTCATAATAGTCGGCAGTATCCCGCTCAAGTTGTTGGGCATTGATTTCTCCAATATACCCCAAAGCATGGGCTGCGATAGGGGTTGGATAAGATCGAACGGATCGCGTGGTTATGAATAAACCCGGATAGTCAATTAGAAAGTCCTGGATTTTAGCAAAATCCGTAGTGGAAATCTGTTTGATTAGAGGAGAAGGTTTTACCCATGAATATTTTTTAGCTGCATTGTAGGCAGTGATTAATTGTTCCTTCTCAATTCCAAAAATGTTTAAAAAACGAGCAGTGTCTTTTACAGCGAACTCTTTTGGGACAACCATCAAATCGAAAATGGGATTGTTGTAAACCAGCAGTTCCCCATTCCTGTCATAGATTAATCCTCTGTAGGGATGATCCACTACGCGTTGAATGGCATTTCGCTCTGCTTTTCTCGAAAAACTATCATCAACTACCTGAATCATGAAGAGCTTGGTAAGGAGTACCAAACCCACCAAGAAAATGACAATGATAATGATAAACGGCCTTTGGTCGTTCATAGAATTCCCCTCCTTCTTTTAAAGAACAACGCCTGTACAAGTATAGCCAAAAGCGCTGTCAAAATCGAAGAAAAGAAGCTTTTGTTTAGGATATTTAAGAACCCTAAAGTACCCCATTGGTCAACTGTGAAAAATATGAGGCAAAAGAAAAAAGTCATGGGTAAAATGTATGTCAAATACCAACCTGTCCCCATCTCTTGCAAGGTAGGCTCTGTGTCTTCGTCATAGCCACCTGTCGGGCTAATTGCTCTCAGCCAAAGAGGCCTGATAAAGCCCAAAAAGGTAGTCCCGGCAGCATGGATGCCTCCTGTGTCATAGAAAATATCCACGACAAGGCCTAAGCCAAAACTTATGATTAACAAAGAAATGGGTGAGGTATTGATAGGAAGATGCAGAATTAGAATGATGTAAAGAAAACAAAGGCCCACTCCAAAAAGTGCCAGGTTTTTGAATAATAAAACCTGAAGGAAAACCAGGATTATTCCCCAAGCCAAATACGAAAGTAAATTTCTAATATTCATCGCTGATTTCGGCTTTTTGGTACAAGGAATCTAACTCGCTCAATTCGGTATTTTCAATCAGATAAACATGATTTAGCTTACTAAAGTCAGCACTGAGTTTGACCGTGATATTCAAATAATTTTGATCGGTTGCGGGAGCTACTTCACTAATTGTCCCGATTAAAATTCCTTCTGGGAAAATGGCATTAAAACCGGATGTGACTACCGTATCGCCTGGATTTGCCAGTACATGACGGGGAATGTAAAGCATTTTGGCTTCTAGGGGATTTTCTCCGTCCCAATTGATGGATCCAAAGACATCGCTTGATTTAATCTTGGAAGAAACCAAAAGCCCTGTATTTAAAAGAGAAATTCCTACAGAGTAGTTATTGGATACGGTTTTGACCCTTCCTACTACCCCTTCTTGGTTAAAAATCCCCATCCCTTCTTTCACTCCCTGATTGCTTCCTTTGTTGATGGTTAAGTGATTTTGACTGAGTCGAAGAGTTTGACCTACAACGCGGGCGCTTTGAACCATGTAGGAGTTCCGAAAAGTGGAATCCAATCCATCTCCAGAAATGCTATCGTATGGAGCAAGTAAGGTTATTTGCTGAAGCAAGGAAGCATTTTGAGAAGCTAAATCCTGATTTTCCTCTGCCAAATTGAAAAAGCCTACAATGTCTGCTTGGGTTTTAAGCAAGCTTCCAGTCAATGCCATCGAACTGTTGAAAAAAGCTGCCCCCTGAGGAGAGTTGTTTCGGACCACCATCCAAATGGCGATGATTTCTAAAAATACAAATAATAAAAGGGCCCTTAGTCGATAAAGGAATTCTAAAATGCGTAGCATTCAGGCTTTAAGTCATCAATACAGTTCGGAAATTTTGCAGGTTTTTCAAGGCAGTACCCGTTCCTCGTACCACAGCTCGAAGCGGGTCTTCGGCAATGTGGATCGGAAGCTTGGTCTTTTGATGAAGTCGCTTATCCAAGCCTTTCAACAAAGCGCCACCGCCTGTCAGGTGAATCCCATTGTCGTAGATGTCTGCGGACAATTCTGGTGGAGCGATTTCCAAGGCTTTCAATACCGCTTCTTCAATTTTTGAAACGGATTTGTCTAGTGCAAAAGCAATCTCGGAATAGGAAACCTTGATAACTTTCGGAATACCGGTCATCAAATCCCTTCCTCGGATTTCATAATCTTCAGGCGCCTCGTCCAATTCAGTCAATGCAGAACCGATAGCAATTTTTACTTTTTCAGCGGAACGTTCACCGATTAATAAGTTATGCTGACGACGCATGTAATCGAGGATGTCCTTGGTAAATGTATCTCCGGCAACACGGATAGATTGGTCTGCTACAATTCCAGAAAGGGCTATCAATGCAATTTCTGTAGTACCACCACCAATATCTACGATCATCGAACCCATAGGCTTTTCAATATCGATCCCGATACCGATTGCTGCAGCGATCGGTTCAAAAATCATGTAAACCTCTTTGGCGCCAGCATGCTCAGCAGAGTCACGAACAGCTCTTTTTTCCACTTCCGTAATACCGGAAGGAATACAGATTACCATTCGGTGAGACTGTGGGAACATGCCCTTTTTTTGACCTGGGATCATCTTGATCAAACCACGGATCATCTGCTCGGCAGCATAAAAGTCGGCAATCACACCGTCTTTCAGAGGGCGGATGGTCTTGATGTTTTCGTGTGTTTTTTCGTGCATATTCATCGCCTCTCTTCCGACAGCCAAAACCCTATTATTGGTCTTGTCTATTGCGATAATAGAAGGCTCGTCTACCACGATTTTATCTTTATGGATAATCAGCGTATTAGCTGTTCCGAGATCAATGGCGATGTCACTTGAAAAAAAATCAAATAATCCCATGTTGTATGCTTGGTGTTTTTATTTAATGCAGATTGGAAAGTTTAACAGCAGTAACAAGTTACGCATTATTAAACGGAGGTCGGCAAAATTATTATCTTCTAGCCATAAAATTGAATCATTGGTAATATTTTTTAGATGAAAATGAAGATTTAAAGTGGCTTTTGCCGCAAATCCTTAAAAAAGACCTTAAATCTTTCAAAATCATTCTTCTTTCCAATTTTCATAGTTGGTTGAAAATTGTTTTTCGATTAAAAATATTTTACCTTTGTGCCGTATTCGGAAGTTTCTAGAGGGGACCACATGTCCCCTCTTTCATTATCGATTCTTATGGAGGATTTAAAGCAAAAATTGGTAGAGCTAGTCGAGCGGAATCTGCCCGATGAGGAGCATTTTCTGGTAGATCTCCAAGTGACTCCCAAAAAGGATCAAATGAACCTGAATATTTTGATCGATGCCGACCAGGGATTGACCATTGATACCTGTGCTAAGGTGAGTCGATTGGTTTCTGATGAAATTGATGCCTTGGACCTAATTGATTCCGCTTACCGGATTGAGGTTTCTTCCCCTGGAGTGGATTTTCCGCTTTCGAGTGTACGACAGTATCGGAAGAATGTCGGGAGGGAGTTGAAAGTGCTTCTTTCAGACGGCAAAGAGCAAAAAGGAAAGTTGATAGAAGCCAATGAAAATGGCATCATACTTTCTGTAAATGTGAAAGAAAAAGGAAAAAAGGCAGTGGAAAAGGAATTGCCCATAGCCTACGATGAGATAAAAAAATCAGTTGTACAAGTGTCTTTTAAATAAATCAAATGGATGCCAAAGTTTTAATCGAATCCTTCGCTGAATTTGCGAGATCTAAAAATGTGGATCGACCTACAATGATCCGTATTCTTGAGGATGTGTTCAGAGCCATGATCCGGAAAAAATTTGAAACGGATGAAAACTTTGACGTAACCATCAACGCTGATAAGGGGGATTTGGAGATTTTCCGGATTCGGGAGATTGTAGATGACAACTCTGAGGATATTTGGGATTTCGATAAAATCAGCCTAACCGATGCCCGCAAGATTGAGCCGGATTTTGAAATCGGTGAGGAAGTTTACGAGAAAATTGAACTGGAAGAATTTGGCAGAAGAGCCGTTCAGATGGCTCGTCAGACCTTGATCCAAAAGATCAAAGATTTAGAGAAAGATATCCTGTTCAACAAATATGAGGAATTGGTAGGAGAGATCGTTACTGCCGAAGTCTATCAGATTTTGAGCAGAGAGGTGTTGTTGATCGACGGAGAAGGAAACGAATTGATCTTACCAAAAGGAGAGCAAATCCCGAAGGATAGATTTAGAAAAGGGGACACTGTGAAGGCCATTGTTCACAAAGTGGACATGATGAACGGCAACCCAAAAATCATCCTTTCTAGAACTTCCCCAGTCTTTTTGGAAAGACTATTTGAAAACGAAGTTCCTGAAGTGTACGACGGTTTAATTACCATTGTGAAGATTGTCCGAGAGCCGGGTGAAAGAGCCAAAGTTGCAGTAGAGTCTTATGATGATCGAATTGATCCGGTAGGAGCTTGTGTCGGGATGAAAGGATCCCGAATTCATGCCATCGTTCGGGAATTGCAGAACGAAAACATTGATGTGATCAATTATACTGAAAACTTGGAGCTTTATGTATCTAGAGCTTTGAGTCCTGCAAAAGTCTCTTCCATTTCAGTAAATGAAGAAACGAAGCGAATTTCAGTCTTCTTGAAGCCAGATCAAGTATCTCTTGCCATTGGAAAAGGTGGTTACAATATCAAATTGGCCAGTAAATTGGTGGGATATGAAATCGACGTATTCAGAGAGCTCAATGAGAACGAGGAGGAAGACGTGGATTTGGTTGAATTTGCAGATGAGATCGATGCTTGGATCATCGACGAACTGAAGAAAACTGGTTTAGATACAGCCAAATCAGTACTGGCCTTGACCAAAGAGGATTTGGTACGTCGTACTGAATTGGAGGAAGAAACCATTGAGGAAATTTTCCGAATTCTTCGCCAAGAATTTGAACAATAAAGACAAAAAGTCTACCTAATTACCCAATATTTAAAATAGATTTCGAAAGCGGTTTTTGCGTATGTCAGAAGAAAAAATGATGAGATTAGGCGCTTTAGCTAGGAAGCTCAACGTGGGTACTGCTACCCTTGTGGAGACTTTGGCTAAAAAGGGCCATGAGGTGCAGGATAATCCCAATTCTAAAATCAGCATGGAGCAAGTGGAGCTGCTGAATAAGGAATTTAGATCCTCAGCTCAGGAAAAAGAAGAAGCTTCACATTTATCCATTGGGAAGCGGCACGAGACAGTTACGCTCGAACCCGAACCACAACCTGAGCCCGCTCCAGCTCCAACTCCAGCGCCGAAAGAGGAGCCTGCTCCTCCGGCTCCAGCTCCAGAAAAACCAGTGGCAGAAAAACCTGCTCCTGAAGAAACTCCTCAACCGGAAAAGGTGACCATTGAAGGCCCTAAACTGGAAGGAATAAAAGTATTGGGTAAAATTGATCTTATTCCAAAAGGAGAGCAGAAAAAGGTCAAAAAAGAAGAACCTGCTCCAAAAAAGCCAGAGGCTAAACAAAAACCTGAAGCACCGAAAGCTCCGGAAAAACCAAAGGCTCCAGAAAAGCAAGTTGAAAAACCTGCTGCTCCGGCTCCTGAAAAACCTGTAGAAAAAGCACCTCAACAGCCCGAAGCTAAGGACGAGGTAATTTCTGGAAAAGCGGATAACCTCAAAGGGCTTACTGTTTTGGGCAAAATCGAATTGCCGACAGAGAAAAAGAAAAAGGGTGGACCTGTAGCTTCCTCTGATGAGCGTGCCCGTGATAAAAAGAGGCCAAGGAAACGTATTGACAAAGGCAATAAAAATAGAGGCCAGGGTCAGCAAGGTCAAGGCGATGGACAAAGGGGTGGTAAGAAGGGACAGCCTACTAGAACCCAAAAGGTAGAGCCTACCCAAAAGGAAATCCAAGACCAAATCAAGCAAACGCTTGCCAGGTTGCAAGGAGGGAAATCCGGAGGTAAGAAGAGCCGCCGCGATAAAAAAGCTGAACGGGAGAAGGATACCTCCGAAATGGCACAGGAAGGAACCAAGATCCTAAAGGTTACCGAATTTATTTCGGCAAATGATTTGGCTTCCCTACTAGATGTTTCTGTGAATGAAATCATTTCTACCTGTATGTCCTTAGGTATGTTTGTTTCCATCAATCAACGATTGGATGCGGAAGCAATTACCATTATCGCTGACGAGTTCGGTTACGAAGTGGAATTTACCAAGGATATTGAAGAGGAAATCGTAGAAGAGGAGGAGGATAAGCCAGAAGATATGGTGGAACGAGCTCCTATCGTGACCATCATGGGACACGTAGACCACGGTAAAACATCCCTTTTGGATTATATCCGAAGATCAAAAGTCACTGCAGACGAGGCCGGAGGTATTACCCAGCATATCGGTGCATATGACGTACGTACGAAAGATGGGCATAAAATTGCCTTCTTGGATACGCCAGGTCACGAAGCCTTTACGGCGATGCGTGCACGAGGTGCGAAAATTACGGACGTAGCAATTATTGTGATTGCTGCTGACGATAACATCATGCCTCAAACCAAGGAAGCAATCAACCACGCACAGGTAGCGGGCGTTCCGATGATCTTTGCGATAAACAAAGTGGATAAGCCAAACGCAAATCCTAATAAGATCAAGGAGGAATTGGCGAACATGAACCTCTTGGTAGAAGAATGGGGTGGTAAATACCAGTCCCAAGATATCTCTGCGAAGACTGGTCAAGGTGTAGATGAACTTTTGGAGAAAGTCCTTTTGGAAGCTGAGATTCTTGAATTGAAAGCCAATCCAAATAAGAATGCTGTTGGTACCGTAATCGAAGCTTCTTTGGACAAAGGACGTGGATACGTTGCAACTGTGATGATCCAAGCCGGAACCTTGCATGTTGGTGATGTGATGGTAGCAGGATCTCATTATGGTCGTGTGAAGGCCATGTTTGATCATACCGGTAA
>JABXHZ010000263.1 GCA_013373335.1 Cyclobacteriaceae bacterium
AATAATTCGTGATTGTGGGTGGCCATGAGGATCGCCGTTCCTTTCTTGTTGATCTCTTGAAACAGCTTGAAAATGCCATCTGCCACATCCGGGTCCAAGTTTCCTGTAGGTTCGTCAGCTAAAAGAATGGAAGGTTCGTTTAACAAAGCTCTGGCAATTACAACCCGCTGTTGCTCGCCCCCACTCAATTGATGAGGCATTTTACTGGATGCATTGTGGAGGCCTACAAGAAGTAAGACCTCAGCCATCCGCTCTTTGATTTTTACCTTGTCTTTCCAGCCTGTTGCCTTCATGACAAAGGCAAGGTTTTCTGCGACGGTTCGATCGTTAAATAGTTGAAAATCTTGAAAGATGATGCCAAGTTTTCTTCGAAGAAAGGGGACTTCTTTCGTTTTGATGGATTTCAAATGAAAACCGGATATCTCTACATCTCCTGCTTTCAAAGCAAGATCGGCATACAGCGTTTTTAAAAGTGAGCTTTTTCCACTTCCGGTCTTTCCAATCAAAAACACAAATTCATGTTGTTCGATTGAAAATGAAACATCGGAAAGAATAGGATCTACTCCTTGAAATACCGTGACATGATCAACTTTGAGAACAGGCTCTGTTTTGAAATCCATCTTATAATTCCAGTTTTTGTAATTTACCAAATGGTAATTTTTCAATCAACTCCTGAAGTTCCTCTTCCTTTCCGTCCAGCCCAAATTTCTCGGGATTTTTCATGGGGCGATCAGCCCGGAAGTAAGCAACGAGTACGAAGTTTTCATCCCTGATCTGAATATAATCCGGAATCTTGGCTTTACCTTTTACTTTGATAATATACATGGGCTATTAGAAAAGATGGCTTTTCTAGAAAGTTAGAAAAGCCATGAATTGTTTACTTTCCAGCTGCTTTGGCATGATCAGCCAGAAACTGTGCCAAGCCTTTATCAGTCAATGGGTGATTGAGTAATCCGGTGATGACTTTGAGCGGACAAGTAGCTACATCAGCGCCGATTTCAGCGCATTTGATTAGGTGCATGGTATGTCGAATACTTGCCGCCAAAACTTCGGTCGGAAAACTATAGGTTTGATAAATATGAACGATTTGCTCAATCAATTCCAGACCATCGAATGAAATATCATCAAGACGTCCAATGAATGGAGACACGTAAGTTGCTCCTGCTTTTGCCGCTAAAATTGCTTGGCCTGCCGAGAATATTAGGGTACAGTTGGTGCGGATTCCTTCACTGTGGAGGTATTTGATTGCTTTTACCCCTTCTTTGATCATCGGGATTTTCACCACGATTTTATCATCGATTTTGGCAAGTTCTTTTCCTTCTCGGATCATTCCTTCAAAATCCGTGGAAATTACCTCGGCGCTTACTTTGTCGTCTACAATGTCACAAATCGCCTTGTAATGTGCTCGGACCTGTTCTTCTCCGCTGATTCCTTCTTTAGCCATAAGGGAAGGGTTGGTTGTTACCCCATCTAATACTCCCAGGTCATAGGCTTCCTGGATTTCGGCAAGGTTTGCTGTGTCAATAAAGAATTTCATGAATATTTTTTGGTTTTGGTTGAAAGCATTGGGTAAAAATTCCCAATGAAGCAAAGTTAAAACTTTAATCAGGATAAGGAATTGAAATTTCTAATTCGGAGAGATCAAAAAAAGAGGCGGCATCGCACCGCTACAACCGCCTACCCTTGCTTCCTTCCGGACCTGGGGGATTCAGCAGGAGCTGGTCGTGCCGCCGGGCAGCAAAGGTAAGGCAAAATTTGCGCATTTCAATACTTTCTTTGAAAGTTTGAGTCTTTTTCAAATAGTGAAAATGGAGGGTACTGATACTCTATCATTTAGATTAGGATTCACCAGATTTTAGATCATAATTGATCATCCATCCTACACCGAATTTATCTCGAAAGCTACCAAAATAGGCACCCCAAAAGGTTTTTTGAAAATCCATTTCTACATTTCCACCAGCTGAAAGTTTTTCAAAAATCTCAGCACCTGATTCTTTGGAATCAGCATCTATGGACAAGTAATTGGAATTGCCCACAATTAGAGGTTTACCGGTAGAAGGGAGGATGTCCGAAGCCATGATTTTAAATCTATTATTGATATGTAGGCTTACATGCATTACTCGGTGGAGATCGGTTTCCGGAATGTCCATTCCTGGTATTTCGCTGAAATATTGAAATCCGCCTTCTAACTCTCCTCCTAAAATAGCTTGATAAAATAGGATGGCTTCTTCAGAATGTCCATCAAAATTCAGATAAGGAAAAATTTTCATTTCGATTGATTTGGTTGTGGAATGAAGTTAGAAATTATTGGCTGATTTTTTCAGCCCTGAAGCTTAAATAAGAGATGATGAATCCAATCAATGAGGTGCAAAAAGCTAGAATAATCGAGTGGTTTGAGATGGCAATGGAAACAAATTGCAAGGCTAAACCTGCAGTCCATATTAAATGACCTTTCAAGGTTCTTTTTCTCCTTTCTTTAGGTTGGTTACTGCTTTTTCCTTCATTGAGAATGGGCATCAAGAAGTCCCGATAATGCCAAAGAATCAACAAGTTCAAAAAAAGCAAGCCTCCTAAAACCAGTGGGGTACCTCTCCAATCCAAGGAAATTGTAACAATTAGAATATTTAAAATCATCGGGATAAGCATGATGCTTCCTAAAAGTTTATAGCGTGTGGTAATTAATAAGTAGCCGATGAAAATTTGAGAGAGGGCAATAAATTTTCCATAAAACCCCAATTGATATTCTTCCAATCGCTCAATTAACCAAGTGGGCCCAATCCAACCCAAATATTGATGATCGGCGTACAATTTTGCCATCCCTGCTCCAAAGAAGGTGAAGCCTAAGAAAATGGCAATTGAATTAAGTAAGATCTTTTTCAAATTGGGAGACAACATCTTTTTTTGGGGATAATGATTCAGTTTTGATAAGGTTACAATACCGATAGCTGAATACCTTTTTTATTCCTAATTTAGGAATATATAAATCGAATTTTAGCCTTATGTCTACTAGTGAATTAGCCCCAGGCAGTAAACTCCGACATCCGAAGTTTGGAATAGGAATGATTCTTTCTGCGGATGAGAATTATTACAAAATCTATTTTTACAATACAGAAGAAATTAAAACTCTGGCCAGGGATTATGATGGCTTCGAAATTGAAGAAGCCAAAAAACCGGATTTTCCAATGCTAACT
>JABXHZ010000372.1 GCA_013373335.1 Cyclobacteriaceae bacterium
AATCTAAAAAAAGTCCAATTAATTTCTGTAAAAAAATCAAATAACATTGATTATACCGCCAAGAGCTATATTTAGCAAATAATATTTTTCTGGGAATTTTCTTCAAAACTAGGGATGCTCCTCTTTTGACTCCTTATCAAATGAATCTTGTTGGAATGAATTTGTGCTTTTAGATCTTCTTGAAATTTTTTGGTTTTAAGAAATCACTTATTTCCTCTCTTTCCTCCTAAAGAATTAGGATTTCTGATGATGAAAGTCATTTTTAGTGCTTTATTAAAATGATAGCTTTACCTGAAGTCAATTTCAAAATCCATGGGGACCAAAGTACATGTGAAAAGGGAGGCATTGTCCGTAGGAAGGGTGATTTCAATCCGAGGGAGTGTTGTGGACGTTTGGTTTGATCAAGGTGTTCCGGCTATTAACAGTGTTATTCGAACAGGCTCCAATAAGGAAATCATTATTGAGGTCCTGACACAGCTCGATGATAATCGGGTGCGGGGAATAGCCTTGACACCAACCCAAGGACTTTCAAGAGGAATGACTGCTGAAACATCCGGGAAGCAACTCTCAGTACCGGTGGGCCCAGAGATAATGGGGCGTATGTTTGATGTTTTTGGAAACACCATTGATCATGGACCGCTGCTTCCAAAAAATAAGTTAAGAAATATACATCAGCCTCCTCCTTCACTGGAAAAGCGCTCCACCAAGTCGGAGATTTTTGAAACTGGCATCAAAGCCATTGATGTGCTCGTGCCTCTGGAACATGGAGGAAATGCTGGCTTGTTCGGTGGAGCTGGGGTAGGAAAAACCGTTCTCCTCACTGAAATGATCCATAACATGGTTGGCTATCACCAGGGCGCAAGTATTTTCTGCGGAATTGGTGAACGAAGCCGGGAAGGACATGAGCTCTACCATGACATGAAAAATGCAGATGTGTTGAAGAACATGGTGATGGTATTTGGTCAAATGAATGAACCTCCCGGAGCCCGCTTTCGGGTTGGTCATGCGGCCTTGACCATGGCAGAATATTTTAGGGATGATGAACACCGGGATGTTCTTTTATTGATCGATAATATTTTCAGGTTCATTCAGGCGGGGATGGAGGTTTCAGGTCTTATGGGTCAGATGCCTTCCAGACTAGGCTATCAGCCGACTTTGGGCACAGAGCTTTCCATGCTGGAGGAAAGAATTGCAAATACAAAAAGTGGAGCCATTACGTCGATTCAAGCCGTCTATGTTCCTGCAGATGACCTTACCGATCCATCTGCAGTTCATACCTTTTCACACCTGTCGGCATCAATTGTTCTTTCTAGAAAAAGGGCTAGTGAAGGCCTTTATCCAGCTATAGACATTTTACAGTCTACATCAAAAATGGCTACCCCAGGGATTATTGGCGAAAGGCATTATTCAATTTTGAATCAAATCCGGGAGACTCTAGCTCAATATGAAGAACTCAAGGATATTATTGCCATGCTCGGATTGGAGCAATTATCGGTTGCAGATAGGAATATTGTCAATCGTGCCCGTCGCTTGGAGCGGTTTTTTACACAACCCTTCTTTACAACAGAGCAGTTCAGCGGAATAAAGGGAAAAGGTGTTCGGCTGGAAGATGCGCTAACAGGATGTGAGCGAATCCTTTCAGATGAGTTTAGTGATTTGCCTGAAAGCGCTTTTTACATGATTGGAAACATAGAAGAAGCGATTGCCAAGGGAAAAAATAAACAGGAAGGTGAGAATGGGGATCAAAAAGAATCAAAAGAGGATGTAAAAGAGGAGGATCATGCAGCTTAAGATCATGCTACCATTCAGAGTTTTTTTGGACAATGTTGATGTGAATCGTGTCATTGTAGATACGAATAAAGGGTCCTATGGCTTTCTTCCTCGCAGGTTGGACTGTGTCGCTGCTTTGGTTCCGGGAATTTTAACCTATGAAACTAAAGCAGGTACGGTTCATTATGTGGCAGTAGATGAGGGAATTTTGATTAAGGAAGGAGGTGAAATTCAGGTATCTGTACGGAATGCTATTGGAGGGGCTGATTTAGGGAAGCTGCGTCAATCCATTGAACAGGAGTTTAGGAATCTGGATGAAAAAGAACGCTTTGCGCGTAAAGCTGTGGCAAAATTGGAAAGTGAATTTATTCAAAACATCAAAAAATTACGTGAAGAAGAATAAGCCAAATACAGTCATAGATGAGAATCTTTCTTTCAGTGAGGAAATTGGAAAGAAGGAGGAACAGAAGCTCAAGACACTTCATCAACACAAGCGTAGTGAGTGGGCTGGGCTGGGTACTTTCGGGATGGTGGGATGGTCTGTAGCCGTTCCCACGATATTGGGATGTATGTTAGGCTTATGGCTGGATAAAAATCATCCAAAATCGTTTTCCTGGACGCTTTCCTTGATGATTGCCGGCTTGATGTTAGGCTGTCTTATTGCTTGGCAATGGGTGGCAAAAGAAAATGAAATGATGCACCAAGATAAAGAAGAAGAGGATGAATGAATTTTTGATTAAGTTTTTGGTATTGATGGCAGGCATGGCCATGGGTCTTGTGTTTTTCGGAGGCCTCTGGTTGACGGTCAAGAAAACAATTACTTCAAAAAGACCTGCACTGTGGTATTTTCTTAGTATGATAGGGCGGACAGCCTTCGTGCTGATGGGATTTTATTTTATTTCTCCGGGCGGTTGGGTCAATATGCTGCTCAGCTTAGTGGGTTTTGTATTGGCCCGTTTTCTAGTCCAGCATTATGTGAAAACTAGAGATGATAAGTCAGTGAAAATTAAAAACGGAATCTGAAATGGAACTCAGTCCTGATGAGCGGGTCTTCTGGGAATATGGATTTATCCATATCAATCTCACCTTAGTTACCACCTGGGTTCTCATGGCGGTTTTGGTGATTGTTTCCTACTTGATTACACGCAGGTTGAGGACTGATATCCGTATTTCACGTTGGCAGTGCATTTTGGAAATGCTCGTTTTGGGAATGAATAAGCAGATCCAAGAAATCGGTCTTGAAGAGCCAAAGAAGTACCTAGACTTTATTGGGACCATTTTCATTTTTATTGCTTTCTCCAATCTATCCATTGTCTTTCCAGGCTACGTTCCGCCGACAAGTTCCCTTTCCACGACTGCGGCATTGGCAATCAGCGTTTTCTTGGCGGTTCCTATTTTCGGAATTTCGGAGAGCGGAGTAATCGGATATTTGAAAACCTATGTGCAGCCCACCTTTATTATGCTGCCTTTCAATATCATCAGCGAACTTTCAAGGACGCTTGCACTAGCAGTACGATTGTTTGGAAATATCATGAGCGGCGGACTGATCGTGGCGATTCTTTTAAGTATTGCTCCTCTGCTATTTCCTATTCTAATGACTGTACTTGGGCTAATCACCGGGTTGATTCAGGCTTATATCTTCAGCATTCTTGCTACCGTTTACATTGCTGCTGCTACGCAGGAATCCAAATCCAAAAAAATCAAACTGAAACCTAAAAATTAAACACTATGGATAATACAACCCTAATTGCAGTGATATCCATCATTACCGCTGGGCTGACCACCGGAATTGGATGTATGATACCGGCTATGGGTCAGGGAAAATCGATTTCCGCTGCTTTAACCTCTATGGCCCAGCAACCTGACGCTGGTCAGACCATTACACGGACCCTTTTTGTCGGTCTTGCAATGCTTGAGTCCTTGGCAATTTACTGTTTCGTCATTTCGATGATTCTCATTTTCGCCAATCCTTTCTGGAATCACATTATCGGTTAATTAAGACAAAAACATGCAAATCGACTGGTTCACATTAGTAGCGCAGGTTATCAACTTTCTAGTTTTGATGTGGTTGCTGAGGCGCTATCTCTATAAACCTATTCTGAAAGCAATAGATGAGCGAGAAAGTAAAATTGTGGCCCAGCTGAAAGATGCTGAATCAAAGAAGAAAGAAGCTCTGAAAGAACGGGTGGAATTCAACAAAAAGAATGAAAAATTCGACAGCGAACGGGATGAATTGATGCAGAAAGTCATCGATGAAAGTAAGGAGCAGAAAAAGAAACTAACTGAAAAAGCCAGACTCGAAGCGAATGCATTAAAGAAAAAACTCGATGATGAAATTCTGGCTAATCATGCTGCTCAAAAAAATGAAATAGAAGAAAATATTCAACGGGAAGTACTTGAAATCGCCCGCAAAACCCTGGCTGATCTTTCATCAGTCGATCTGGAAAAACAAATGGTGCGAACCTTTGTGGCGAAGGTGAATCAGCTGGGAAAAGAAGAAAAGGAAAAGTTTGTCTCAACCTTGGCTTCAGGTAAAGATTCTATTTTGGTGCAGAGCGCTTTTGATCTTTCAAAAACCGAAAAAAGTGAAATAGAAAAGGAAGTTAATAGCCTCACCAAGAAAGAATATGATTTTGAATTCAAAGTTACCCCCAAGTTGATTAGTGGAATTGAGCTTTCTGCCAATGGGTACAAATTGTCATGGACAATTTCAGAATATATCCATTCCTTCGAAAACGAACTGAACGCTCCAATTCAAGATAAGAAAGATCAACCTTCTGATAAAAAGTAATATGGCCGATGGGAAAGCCAAAAATATTGTAGGGACTACCTTCACTCGGTTAAATAAATTGAGAGAGGGACATAATTTTTCATTTATCCCACGAGAGGTTGGAAAAGTGATTAGTGTGTCTGCTGGTGTGGTAAAGGTTTCAGGATTGCCGAATGTGGGCTATGAAGAAATCTTGAAATTTCCGGATGAGCTTTTTGGGATTGCCTTCAATATCGATGAACATGAGATAGGCGTCGTCATCTTGGGTGATGTCTCAAATCTGAAAACAGGGGATGAAGTAGAGCGGACGGGACGTGTGATGGATATACCCGTAGGGAATTCTCTGATAGGAAGAGTGATAGATCCTTTGGGTAAACCTTTGGATGATCAAAAGCCTTTAATCGCAAATAAACGCCTGCCGATTCAACGAAGTGCTACACCCATTATGGATCGATCAGCGGTGACAGTACCACTCCAGACCGGCTTGAAAGTGATCGATGCACTTATTCCGATTGGCCGGGGACAGCGGGAGTTGATTCTTGGTGATCGACAGACCGGAAAAACCGCTATTGCTGTCGATACCATTATCAATCAAAAAGACAAAGACGTTATCTGCATTTATTGTGCAATTGGACAGCGAGCATCATCCACCGCAAAAGTGATTGCTAACCTGCGGGAAAGAGGCGCCATGAGCTATACTATTGTCATGGTTACTGAGGGAAATAATTCTCCGGGTTTACAATACATAGCTCCTTATGCAGCCACTAGTTTGGCTGAATATTTCATGCAAGAGGGTAAAGATGTGTTGGTCGTATATGATGACCTGACGAATCATGCGAGGGCTTACAGAGAACTTTCCCTTCTACTTCGGAGACCTCCAGGAAGAGAGGCTTTCCCGGGAGATATTTTTTATATCCACTCCAGGTTATTGGAACGATCTACCCATTTGAGCAAAGAACTTGGCGGCGGTTCGCTGACGGCATTACCCATCGTCGAAACCGA
>JABXHZ010000397.1 GCA_013373335.1 Cyclobacteriaceae bacterium
GATGAAGTCCTCGTAGTCAACCATGATGGGGAATTTGAAGGGATGGAAATTGAGAAGGTTACCTATCAAGAGCTTCTAACTAAGCAGCTCCCGAATGGAGAAAAAATCCCAACCCTTAAGGAGTATCTTCTGGAAGGAATGAAGCAGCAAAAAACGAAAATGATTTTGGAATTTAAGCCTTCAGGAATCAGCGTAGCCCGAAGTGAAAAAATCGGAGAACTCGTGGTTAAAATGGTTCATGAACTTCATGCTGAGGATTGGGTAGAGTATATCACCTTTAGCTATGAAGGTGGGTTGAAAGCAATTTCCACTGACCCAGAGGCCAAGGTATCCTACCTTACTGGGGACAAATCCCCCTCCCAGTTAAAAGGAGCTGGTTTTTATGGATTTGATTACAACTTCCGGATTTTAAAAATGAAACCAGAATGGATTCAGGAAGCTCGCGAACTTGGCCTAATCACCAATTCTTGGACTGTTAATGATCCCGAAACCATGAACTGGCTTTTGGATCAAGGAATTGACCAAATTACCACGGACGAACCAGAGTTATTACTAGAAATTCTAAAATCCAGAAATTAGGGAAGAATTTAAGATTCAACTAATAAAGCCTGTCTTTATTCATTTTTTGTGTCAGGCTGAGCGGAGTCGAAGCCTAATCGTCTACCTTTCGACTTCGCTCATTAGACAAAAAGTGATGATAAACGCTTTCTTGTTCCTATCAAAACTTATTTCGCCGGGAGCAATTTGGATCTCACTTCTCCAAATCCCACACGAATTCCGTCTTTTTCAGCATAGCCTTTCATAATGACGGTATCGCCATCTTCAATAAACTTCCGCTCCTCCCCAGTATCCAATTTGATGGGCTTGCTTCCTTTCCAGCTCAGCTCCAGCATGGAACCAAAGGAATCTTCTGTAGGACCGGAAATGGTTCCTGAAGCCATCATATCCCCTACATTAATATTACAGCCATTTACGGTATGATGCGCCAATTGCTGGGCAATATTCCAGTACATGTATTTAAAATTGGAGAGGCAAATGCGACTAGCTTGTTTCGCACCTTCCGGCTGAATGTAGGCCTCCAAATTAATATCAAAACCATGTGAACCTTCACATTGAAGATAAGGTAATACCTCAGGGTCTTGCTTGGGACCTTCTACGCGGAAATACTCCAAGGCCTCCAATGTCACCACCCAAGGGGAAATGGAAGAAGCAAAGTTTTTTCCGAGAAAAGGACCCAATGGAACATATTCCCAGGCCTGGATATCACGTGCTGACCAATCATTGAAAAGCACAAAACCAAAAATATAATCCTCCGCCTCAGCTGTTGAGATAGAGTCCCCCAACTTGGTGGGCTTCCCAGTGATAAATGCCAATTCCAATTCAAAATCCATCCTTCTACTAGGACCAAAGGAGGGGCTTTCCATATCAGGATCTTTAAACTGCCCTTTGGGCCTATGGATATTGACACCGGAAGGAATAATGGAAGAAGCTCTACCATGATAACCTACCGGAAGATGCTTCCAATTTGGAAGGAGTGCATTTTCTGGATCCCGAAACATTTTCCCCACATTGGTCGCATGCTCCATGGAACTATAAAAATCAGTGTAATCTCCGATCTTTACAGGAAGCAGCATCTCAGCCTCTTTTCGATTGACCATTACTTTTCCACGGATAGAATGATCACGCAGTTTTTCATTTTCGACTAGCAACAAATCTTGAACCTGCTCCCGAATTTTCCGCGTTTGGGTTTTTCCTAAAGAAATTAGTTCATTTAAGGAGTCCTGAAGAAAAATACCCTCCGGAAGAAAAAGATCTGAGAAAAAACCTTCCTGGTCCAAGATACTCAAATCCACAATTTTATCACCGATAGCAATCCCAATTCTGGGGCTGAGGCGTTTGTTTTTGAACACTCCAAAAGGAAGGTTATAAATTGTAAAATCAGAGTTTTTCGGTATTTCAACCCAAGTTTTCAGCTCAGACATCATCATTCGTTTCGCTTCGTATTAAAAATTTGAGAGAGCAAATTTATAGCTTATCCATGAAATCGAAAGTGAAAAAGAAATTCCCTACCATTTAAATCCAACTTTTCGAAAATTACTCTTATCGCTTTTTAACCTTTCATCATTATTTATTTTGAAAATAAGGGATTAAACTGGTAGTTTTTAACTAATCAAATTTCAAAAGCTATGTACAGAAAATTACAGCTGCAGCTATTTCTATCCTTATTTTTTCTTCTCTCCATACAAGTTTTTGGGCAGGAAAAATCCATTCTCGACCAACTGGAGGAAGTTGCCATTGTCGATCAAAAAGTTATGATACCAATGCGTGACGGCATCCGACTGGCAACTGACATCTACCGACCGAAAACAGACCAACCTGTGCCGATTGTCTTCTCACGCACTCCCTATAATTTCAATACTTACGGAGATGGAGAATTGCGTACTAGAACCTTACAAACCGCTCTTTCTTGGGTTCAAAAAGGGTATGCTTATGTCGTCCAAAATGAGCGAGGCAGATTTTTCTCAGAAGGAGAATGGGACATTTTGGGAACACCCCTCACTGATAGCTACGATGCTTTTGATTGGATGTCCAAACAAGATTGGAGCAATGGAAAAATTGGTCTCTTGGGCTGTTCCTCCACTGCAGAATGGCAGATGGCAGCCGCATCCCTTAACCACCCTGCATTGGCTGCATTGGTCCCCCAAGGCTATGGAGCAGGAGTCGGCCGTATTGGTGATTTTTATGAGCAAGGCAACTGGTATCGTGGCGGTGCCGGCCAAATGCTCTTTACCGCTTGGTTATACAGTACCCAACATGACCCATTGGCTCCACGGCTTCGAAGAGGAATCAGCCAGGAAGATTTGCTTCGTTTGCAGCGATTTTATGATATGGCACCTGAATATCCACGTGTAGATTGGAAAGAAGGGTTAGCCCACCTCCCAGTCCAAGATATCATCAAAAACGTGAACGGCCCACAAGGGATTTATGAGGAAATGATTACCCGAAAACCAAATGATGCCCGCTGGTATCAAGGGGGACTGTATCATGATGATATGCCTTTTGATAAACCGAGTATGTGGTTTGTCTCTTGGTACGATGTATCCACTTCTCCCAACATTGCACTCTACAATCATGCCCGTCAAAACGCCATCAGCCAAATGGCACGTGATAATCAATATCTAGTCATTGCTCCTGTTTTGCACTGCTCCTATACAAGAGCTACAGAAAACACAGTGGTGGGTGAGCGAAGCATGGGAGATGCCCGCTGGAATTATGATGAGGTAATCACCGCTTGGTTTGATAAATGGTTGAAGGGAGAATCCAATCAAACAATTGACAATCTTCCAAAGGTCACTTATTTCACAATGGGATCTAACGAATGGCAGTCTTCAGATGTCTGGCCACCCAAAGATGCGGTAATGACTTCTTTCTATTTGGATTCTGAAGGAAATGCAAATACACGAAATGGAGATGGAAAATTAGTATCTAAAGCTCCTAAAAAAGAAAACCAAGACACCTTCACCTACGACCCGATGAATCCGGTTCCTTCTTATGGGGGAAATGTTTGTTGTACGGGAAATGCCGTCCAAGGAGGTTCTTTTGATCAATCTGAAATGGAATTACGTGATGATATTTTGGTCTACACTTCTGAGCCTTTGGAGGAAGGCGTTGAAATTTCTGGGTTTATTGAATCCTATCTTTACCTCAGTTCAGACGCAAAAGATACCGATGTAACGATCAAGTTGATTGATGTCTACCCAGATGGCAAAGCCTACAACTTAGATGAAACCATACAACGAGTTCGCTATCGCGAAGGGTATGACAAAGAAGTTTGGATGGAGGATGGAAAAGTCTATGAAATCAAAATGACTCCCATGAGTACTTCCAATTATTTCGACAAAGGCCACCGAATTCGAATCGAGGTGACCAGTTCCAATTTTCCAAGATTCGACCGAAATATGAATACTGGAGGAAATAATTACGATGAATCAGAAGGAGTAGTCGCAACAAACTCCATTCACCATGGGGGTAAATTCCTAAGTAGAATTGTCTTACCTATGATTGAAAAATAAAACTTCATAACTTATTAAAAAAAGACCGGCAGTTTGCCGGTCTTTTTGTTTTTCCGTGCCCCATCATTCAAGGCCTTTTCCCCTTTTTCTGCTATTTTTGCGACTTCGAAAAACAAAATCCAAGCATGTCTATTTCCAGTAAATACGATCCGTCCCAGGCTGAGGCCAAATGGTATGCCTATTGGATGGAGCATAAGCTTTTTTCATCGAAAGTTGATCCTAGCAAAGAGCCTTACACCATTGTGATTCCACCACCAAACGTAACCGGTGTCCTTCACATGGGTCACATGCTTAATAATACCATTCAGGACGTCTTGATTCGGCGTGCACGAATGCAAGGCAAAAATGCCTGCTGGGTGCCAGGAACAGACCATGCTTCCATTGCCACAGAAACCAAAGTCGTCCAGCTCTTAAAGGAAAAAGGTATAGACAAGAAGGATATTTCCCGGGAAGAATTCCTGAAGCATGCTTGGGAATGGAAGGAAAAATACGGTGGAATTATTCTGGAGCAATTAAAAAAATTGGGGGCTTCCTGTGACTGGGACCGGACAGCCTTCACGATGGATCCGGGTTTAAGCGATGCTGTAATTTCTGTCTTTGTGGATCTCTATAAAAAGGGGAAAATCTACCGAGGGATCCGCATGGTCAATTGGGATCCGAAAGGGCAAACTGCTCTTTCAGATGATGAGGTATTCATGAAGGAGGTCGCCTCCAAATTATACTATATCAAGTATAAGATTGAAGGTTCAGAAAATGAGTTTTTGACCATAGCAACTACCAGACCGGAGACCATTATGGCCGATTCGGCCATTTGCATTAACCCAAATGATCCACGCTTTACGCATTTGAAAGGGAAAAGAGCGATTATTCCTTTGATTAACCGATCTGTTCCAATCATAGAAGATGAATACGTGGATATGGAATTTGGAACGGGCTGTCTAAAAGTTACGCCAGCTCATGACCTCAATGACTATGAATTGGGTGTCAAACACAAGCTGGAAGTGATCGATATCCTTAACGATAACGGAACTTTGAATGAGAAGGCCCAGATTCTAGTTGGGGAGGATCGATTTGCAGCTAGGAAGAAAATCGGA
>JABXHZ010000084.1 GCA_013373335.1 Cyclobacteriaceae bacterium
CAATCCGGCACCTCCACTACTTTGGTATTTGGTCTAGGAGATATTCAAAAAATCGACTCTATTCAGGTTCTTTGGCCTGAAGGAGAACAAGAAATCTTTGGACCAAGTCAATCCAATTTAAGTCTGACTTTAAAAAAAGGCGAAGGAAGAGCCTTTGGGGATAATTCCTTGAGAGCTAAACCTGAGTATACTTCTCCTTTAGATTGGATTCACCAGGAAAAAACTGAAATCCGAGAAAGCGACCGTGAATACCTGCTCCCAAGAAGTTATGCTACAGAAGGGCCTGCTATTGCGGTTGGAGATGTGAATTCGGACGGATTTGAGGATCTTTACCTTGGAGGAGCAAAAGATCAACCCGGAGAAATTCATCTCCAAGAGGCCGATGGTAAATTTCAAAAAGTAGAAAACCCCATCTTCAATCAATTAGCCAAAGCAGAAGACGTATGTGCTTTATTGGCGGATTTAAATGGAGATGGCAATCTAGATCTTTATGTAGGAAGTGGTGGAAATGAAGAACCACAGGGTAATCTTTTCTTATTCGATAGGGTGTTTTTTGGAGATGGAAAAGGGAGCTTCCGGTTTTCTCCAAATTCCCTTCCTCCTCTCGGAGAAAACACCTCAGTGATTGCTCCTACCGATATCAACCAAGATGGTGCTCTTGACCTATTTATCGGAGCTTCTAACGTCACAGGAGACTATGGAGCAGAACCTAAAAGCTATCTTTTGATAAACAATGGTATGGGTCAATTTCAGGAGCAAACTCATATTTGGTTTGGAGAAAATGTCCAGTTTGGAATGGTAAATGATGCCCTTTGGACTGATCTAAATGGAGACGGAACGGAAGAGTTGGTACTTTCCGGTGAATGGCAGGGAATTCGCATTTTTTCAAAAAAAGGAGAAAAATATGAAGAAGAAACCTTCGCAGGACTGGAAAATTCCGCAGGCTGGATTCACTCTATTCTGATTCAGGATATCAATGGAGATGGTCTCTCCGATATACTTACGGGAAACCTGGGATTAAACTCCAAATTAAAGGCTAGCAAAGAAAAACCCGTTTTCCTTTTTCATGCAGACTTTGATCAAAACGAAAAGGCTGAACCGCTGATTTTTCACTACATGGGGGAAAAATTGGTGCCTTTGGTAACAAGAGATGATCTGATCAAACAAATTCCTGGAGTGAAGAAGCTTCATCCATCCTATCAGGAATATGCCAAAATCAAGAAACCGGAGGACATTTTTTCAAAAGAAACCTTAAACCAAGCTGAATTTAAAGAAGCTGTTGAATTCAGATCCGGAGTTTACCTCCAGCAGGAAAATGGCTCTTTCGAATTTGTGCCCTTCCCTTGGAAGCAGCAGTTGAGCCCCATTAACTCCATGCTTTGGGATTCAGAAAACGGTAGGCTTTACTTAGGAGGAAACTTCTCTGGATATCGAGTTGACCTTGGAAAAAATAATGCGCAATCCATTTCAGCTCTTAGCTGGTCCAATGGAAACTGGGAATCCGTGAAACTGGAACCAACTATCCCTTTACACACAGAAATCCGTCATATAGTAGCCATTGGAGAAAAAATCTTCGCTGTTTCGAATGATGGACCCATATATTCTGTTAAGGTTTCTAAGGAATGATAAAAATCATTGTCCCCATCAAGAATTTCAACCTACATTTGCCATCATCGTATAGCTTATTAGCTTGAGCCCAGCACATTAATTCAATAAATTACCGATTAAATCAAAAATAGATTACTCATGCGCATTCAGCGATTCATTTATACCCTATTAATTCTTGGGGTAGCTGCCTGCCAAAAACCTGTAGATTACAGTCAGGCAATTACCGACGGTTATTATCTCAGCGAGGCACAGGATCGAATTACAGAAGTGATTATTCACGATATATTTTCTCCCCCAGTTGCAGCGAGAATTTATTCCTATGCATCCTTAGCCGCCTATGAGGTAGCTGCAGCGACAGATCCGAACTACGAATCTCTTTTGGGACAGCTCAAAGGTTCCGAAAAAACCAATTTCCAAGTTCCACAGGATATTTATCCCCCGCTTGCTTCTTTGGCAGCCTATTATCATACGGGAACCTCTTTAATTTTTTCAGAAGACATGGTCAATGCCCATCGGGATGCTGCTTTTGAGGAGCTTCGCGAAAAAGGAATTCCTGATGATGTATTTGAGGCTTCAGTTGCATTTGGCAAAGAGGTTGGCGATGCTATTTTGGCCTATTCAAAAAAAGACAATTACCATGAAAGTCGATCCTTTCCAAAGTATACGGTAACAAACTTACCCGGAACTTGGGAACCTACTCCACCTGCTTATATGGAAGGAATCGAGCCTCATTGGAGAACGATCCGAACTTACGTAATTGATTCCGCAGCTCAATTCAAAGTTTCCCCTCCCCCACCATTCTCAACTGAAAAGGGCTCCAAATTTTACCAAAGGGCTTATGAAGTGTATGAAGCAGTAAACAAAGCGAACAAGGAGGAATTGGACATCGCTATGTTCTGGGATTGCAACCCATACAAAATGAATGTAAAAGGACATGTGATGTTCGCGGAGAAAAAAATCACTCCGGGAGGTCACTGGATGAGCATCGCGGCAATCGCTTCCAAAACAGCCAATGCAGACTGGAAAAAGACCGCAGAAGCTTTTGCTCTAACTGGTATTTCCTTGCATGACGCATTTGTCGCCTGTTGGGATGAAAAGTATCGAAGCATCTTGATTCGGCCTGAAACCTACATTAATCAATACATTGACGAAGAATGGGTTCCTGTATTGCAAACCCCACCATTCCCAGAACATACTAGCGGACACAGTGTAGCTTCTACAGCTGCTGCTTATACACTGACCCAACTTTTTGGTGAAGATTTCCATTTTGTGGATAGTTCAGAGCTAGATTACGGATTGCCAAGCCGGGAATATAATTCCTTCATGGAAGCATCTGCCGAAGCAGCTATTTCTAGATTTTATGGAGGAATCCATTACATGCCCGCCATTGACGAGGGTGTATGGCAAGGGAAAAAAGTAGGGGAACTGATTTGGTCTCGAATCAGTACCAAACCAAAAAATTTGGCAGAAAACAAGTAATTTAAGCAGCCCGAAAGGGCTGTTTTTTGTTTCACCCAAAACCCAAAAGATTTATGGCTAACCCGATCTGGATCATGACCTCAGCTTTTGATCAGCTGAACCTCGAACAAACAATAGAAAAAGCTAAGGAAATTGGAGTACAAGGCTTGGACCTTTGTGTATTTCGTAAAGACGGTACACGGGATGACTTTGTAGCCACGCATTTGGATTATGAAAATTTCGGCCCCGAAGAGGCCGCTCGACTCATTGATCAATTTAATGGCGCTTCTCTAAGACTTTCAATTGGTGCTTTCGAAAATCTGATCGGAGGAGATCCAGAACAGCGGATAAAAAATCAAAACCATTTACTTCGGTTGATTCGAATGGCCTACTTACTTGGAGGTGACGAAAATGATGTGAAAGTAGGAACCTTTGTTGGATACAATCACGAATTGGGAAACCAAGTGGGAGGGTTTGAGAAAAACCTTTTGGAATATCAACGAATCTTCAGTCCTATCATCCGTTATGCTGAGGATTTGGGAGTGACAATTTTATATGAAAACTGCCCCATGGAAGGTTGGAGAAGTTCTGGCTTCTTCGGAACCTACAATAATCTCCCAGGTGTATTAGCTGCCCGAAAATTAATGTATGAGTTGATCCCATCCGCAAATCATGGAGAAATTTACGACCCCTCCCATGATATTTGGCAACATACCGATCCGGTTGAGGTAATTCGAAATACGGACATGAATCGTCTGAAGCGTATCCATGTTAAATCCACTCGCAACAATCCTGATCCTTTTTGGGGAAATATGTACCCCATGCATCAAATCCCGGCAGATTGGGCCAAAAAATCAGGAATTCCTTCCAGTACCAATCCCTGGGACCGACATCACTACGAAGCCACCTTACCTGGATTTGGATTGGGAGATAATCTGGACTGGAGAGCCTTTGTGAATGTTTTGAAAGAGCGGGGATTCACAGGGCCATTTGAAATCGAAAATGAGGCAGTGCTATCCAAGCAAACCGGAAAAATGGGAGCAATTGTTCAAGGCTGTAAAGCAGCCGTTCAAAACCTAGCTCCTATCCTTTATAAATTGAGAGATGAGGGTTGGATATATCCTATGGAAGAATATAAACCACTTATTCAGGTCAATCGCAAGGATATTCCTCTTCGAACGATAGATGAATTACTTAAGTAATCAAGGAGAGTTTTCAGCCTCATAAACTTGATCAACCTTTAAATTCGGACTTTCGGCAGCAGCTACTGCAAGCTGATCACAGCGTTCATTCTCTGGATGCCCTGCGTGACCTTTTACCCAAACGAATTTTGGTTTGTACTTTAAATGGAGCGGAATGTACTGTCGCCAAAGGTCCGGATTCTTTTTGTCTTTGAATCCTTTTTTCTGCCAGCCCCATAACCATCCTTTTTCGATAGCATCGACTACATATTTGCTATCCGAATAAATTGTAACGGGAATATCTGGAAGCTTGATTTCTTGCAAAGCACGAATCACAGCCAGCAACTCCATCCTGTTATTCGTTGTCAGGCGATATCCCTCGGAAAGCTCCTTTCTGTGATGCTTAAATTTAAGAACTACTCCATAGCCTCCTGGCCCCGGATTACCTTTGGCAGCCCCGTCCGTAAAAATTGTAATCATGTAGCAAATAAAGGGAATTTGGGCTCTTAGACAATTTCCATGGGAAAGGCATTGGTCTTGAAAATCTTCACCGCAATGGAAAGCAGAATAATTCCAAAAATACGTCTCAAGACATCTAAGCCTGTTTTACCCAGCTTTCGCTCCAACCAAGAGGTACTTTTTAACACAGCATAGACCAAAAGCAAGTTCAATACGATCCCGATAGCAATATTCAATTGAGCATACTCTGCCTTCAAGGTCAAAATGGTGGTGAGTGTTCCTGCGCCTGCGATCAAAGGAAAAGCTATAGGCACGATGGAAGCACTCGAGGAAGCTTCAGGATCAGGCTTAAATAACTCAATCCCCAAAATCATTTCAGCGCCTAAAGCAAAAATGATCAAAGCACCTGCAATAGCGAAGTCATCAACTCCAATTCCAAAAAGCCCTAAAATTGATTTCCCTCCAAACAAAAACAAAATCATCAATACACCTGCAGCCAAGGTTGCCTTCCCTGACTGAATGTGACCAGCCTTTTTTCGAAGATTGATGATGATCGGAATAGATCCGAGTATATCAATCACTGAAAAGAGAATCAATGAAACTGAAAGGATTTGCTTGAAGTCAATCATGCCGCAAAGCTACGCCAAATAAAATTTGCTTTGCAATAATTGGGCAAGATGATTTTCATCTATCCAAATCAATAATTGAATACACCACTATTTATCTTGAAAACTCTATTTAATAATTACTTAAAAAAGCTATCAATCGGTCAATCTCAGCATCGGTAATAGCTGGAAAATTAGCTACACGAAACGAAGTGGGCTTAAGCGGTCCATATCCACTTCCCAATTGCATTCCTTCCGCTTCAGCTGCTTTCTTCACTTCGGAAATCAAAGACTCCGTGCCAGTTACTCCAAGAACTGTTGTACTTCTTGTTTCCGCATTATCTACTAGAAGTCGAAGACTTTTGCTATGGATGATACATTGCTCAAGTTTTTTGATGCGATCCCGAAGTCGCTGATCGATATGTTGGATCTCGGGAATATCCTGCAAAACTCGTTTTAGAAGATAAATCCCAAGCACATTGGGCGTGTAATGGGTTTGAAATGAGCGGGCATTTTCCAGCATAAAGTTGAGGCTATTATACCTTCCTCGCTCTCCCTTTTCTTCTGTCTGATTGATAGCACGGGGAGAAAGAATCAAAATTCCCAATCCGGCAGGCAAGCCGAAACACTTTTGAACTGAAGCATACCAAATGTCCGCCAATTCAAATTTGAGTTCAATCCCCGCCATACTGGAGGTCGTATCCACCGCAATCAGTTTTTCGGGA
>JABXHZ010000357.1 GCA_013373335.1 Cyclobacteriaceae bacterium
GTTCCTCCTTGCGCTTGTTCAAATTTCCCGGCCCTTTGCTTGTGAGCTGAAGTAAATGCGCCTTTTTCATGACCAAATAATTCCGACTCAATCAATTCAGAAGGAATGGCCGCACAGTTCACCGCTACAAAAGGTTGGGCAGAGCGGTTGCTTTTTTGATGGATCCAATGAGCTACTAATTCCTTTCCCGTACCATTAGGCCCTGTAATCAAAACACGGGCTTCAGTGGGAGCTACTTTCTCGATTGTTTCTTTAACATGGATGATCGCTGGAGAATCCCCGACCATGTCGTATTTTTTGGAGAGTTTTTTCTTAAGAACCTTGGTTTCGGTCACCAAATTCTTTTTCTCTAAAGCATTTCTTACCGTTAGTAATAATCGGTTTAAATCTGGAGGTTTGGGAATAAAGTCAAAGGCTCCTTTTTTAGTCGCCTCTACCGCAGTTTCTATGCTTCCGTGAGCCGAAATCATAATGAACTGTGGAGACTTTCCAAGTTCTTTAGCATGAGTCAAGACTTCGATTCCGTCCATTTTGGGCATTTTGACATCGCAAAGGACAAGATCAAAATCCTCATTCTTTATTTTTTCGAGCCCGGCTTCGCCATCACTGGCTTCCGATACCTCAAAATTTTCATATTCCAGGATTTCACGAAGAGTGGCTCTGATGACTTTTTCGTCATCAATAATCAAGATTTTTGACATAAGGACGAAGATAAAAATAAATGTGCAAGTCTGTAAGCCGGGTTCTGTCATCTGTATCCCAAAAGGGAAAGATGGTCTGCCATTTATCTAGCCCTGACTTCACAGTCAGGGTCCATCGATCTACCCACCCCGGAATTCTGCCTAAGCAGAAATCGAACGAGCAGCTCTTTGCCCGGGGCCTATTTGATCTTTCAACCCATAAGGTTTACCATGCCCCCAATGTCACCATTGGAGCGGTGGGCTCTTACCCCACCTTTTCACCCTTATCCCGGTAGCTACCGAGACGGTATATTTTCTGTGGCACTTTCTGTAGATTGACCGTCTCCAGTCAACCCCCTTCCTGTTAGGAAGTATGGTGCTCTACGTTGCCCGGACTTTCCTCCTTTTCGACTCCGATAGCAATCGGGACGGAACGGCGACAGACCGACTTGCACAGTACAAATAACGTGAAATTTTATCATTTGATTCCTGTTAATTATTCATTGCAAAATGATACTGAATAAACCCTTTTGGAACTTTATGACAATGCGTGAGATCTTTCTGAAAAAAAATTAAAAAAAAACTAAGCAACTGAAAACCTTTTAGCTTAAGTGATGTTTCTATTTCCAAAGGCTAAAAAATAGCTTTTCTTCATAGTGCTGGGTTGAGCCGCTCCTTATACGGAGCGGTTCTTTTTTTATAGCAATGAATATTTTTTCTTCTTCTCTTAAAGCCTATTCAATCACTGCGCTTTCCTTGAAGAATAATTACCTTTGCAAAAATCGAAATACACCATGATTCTAGTTGGGAATGCCGTTTTGTCGGATGATATTAAAGAGAACTTTTTTGTCTGTGATTTGGAAGCCTGTAAAGGTGCTTGTTGCGTAGAAGGGGATGCAGGGGCTCCTTTGGAAGAGGAGGAGACAAAGATTTTGGAGGAAATCTATCCCAAGGTGAAGGAATATCTTTCTCCTGAAGGAAGAGCCGTAATTGAAAAACAAGGAACCTGGGTCATCGATAAAGACGGGGATAAGGGTACACCCACCATTGGTGATAACCGGGAATGTGCGTATGCCATATATGATGAACAAGGTATTTTGAAATGTGGGATTGAGCAGGCCTATTTAGATGGGAAGATTGATTTCAAAAAACCTATTTCCTGTCATCTATATCCAATACGAATTACCAAATACGATCAGTTTGATGCGGTAAATTATGATCGTTGGCATATTTGTGACCCTGCTTGTCAATGGGGAAAAAGCCTTCAAGTTCCCCTTTATCGATTTCTAAAAGAAGCTTTGGTGAGAAAGTATGGGGAAGAATGGTATGCTGAATTACTTCGAGAAATCGAAGGGTAGTGATAAAAAATAAACTAAGGGCTAGATAAAAGTGCAATCCATAGGAATACCGGACTTTTATTTCCTATGGATTGCAGATTTGATTTTAGACTTTGATGTAAATTTTCTTTTTATCCATCCACAAGCCAATCAGCCAAATCAAAAGCATATAAGAGATGGCAAAAAGGAAGGAAGCATTTTTTGGACCCAGCCAGCTGGTAAAGGCTGTGGAATATATAAATCCTTTGAGGGAAGTATCTCCAACCGGGATCATGGAAAATATCGAAATCACGACTCCTGAGCATACATATAGAATCAGTGGATTTCTTCCAAATACCTGAAAAAAGTAGGTCCAAGAAACTGAGTTTTTGACCTCGATCAGAAATACCAATGCTGCCAGGAGAATGAGATCCCAGCCGACGGTTAGGATTACATAGGAACTAGTCCAGATCTTTTTGTTGATTGGGAAGCCCAAGTCCCAGACATAACTTAATGCAACCATCACTATGCCTGAAATGAGCAATAGCCTAACGGTTGAAGTGTTATTGCCCATTTTTTGGATCATTTTTCCTACGATGAAACCGGCTAGGACATTGACTATGGATGTTAAGGTGCTTAAGATTCCCTCTGGATCAAAGGGGATTCCTTCTCCCATGTACATTCTTTCAGCTCCAACTACAAGCAAATCCAATTTTATCGCTGCATTACCATTCAAGCTATAAGGATCTCCAGGGTCTCCAAAGAAATACATGATAGGCCAGTAAAGCAGTAGGGCTGCTATAGAAAAGATCCAACCAGCACGAATTCCTCCATAGTAAAGGATGATTGCGGCAAAGAAATAAGAAAGTGCAATTCGCTGCAAAACGCCAAAAAAGCGAACTTCTGTTAGATCAATAAATTGAATTGCCCCAGTTTCGGTATAATCAAAGAACGGAAAAGCATTTAAAAGCCATCCTATCAAGAAAATTAAAAGTGTTCGTTTTCCAACTTTCCGAAAGAAAGCACCACGGGACATTTCAGAAAGTTTTCTCATCGAAAAACTCATTGCATTTCCGACCACGAACAGGAAGGTAGGAAATACCAAGTCAGTAGGAGTGAAGCCATGCCAATCTGCATGTGCCAAGGGTCCATATAAGTTGGACCAGCTTCCAGGCGTATTGACAATGATCATAAACGCAATGGTCATGCCTCGTAAAACATCCAAGGCTAGGTAACGTTGCCCTAGCCCTGTTCGAATAGGAATTTCAGTCATAATGGTTTATTGTTCTTTAGGTTAGGTGATTTTGAATTCAAGTTAAAATATTATCTTATTTTTCATTTTTAATAGAACTTTTATTTTAAACAATAAGAAGAATGAAAAATATTTCTCCAGAAAAGTTTCTCGCAAAACATCCTTTTAAACTTGATGATTACCCGACTTTAATCGATATAAAATTATCGAGTGAAAAAAAGAAGAAGATGCTGAACGACTATCGGGAAGAGTTAAGCAAACATCAAGATACCCAATATGCTCAGGGGAAATATGGCGTTTTGATTTGTCTTCAGGGGATGGACACTGCGGGGAAAGATAGTTTGATAAGAGAGGTTTTTCAGGAGTTTAATCCACGTGGGGTAGTGGTTCATAGCTTTAAGACTCCCACTCCTTTAGAATTAAAACATGATTACCTGTGGAGGCATTATAATGCTTTACCTGAGCGAGGGAAATATGCTGTATTCAACCGGACACATTATGAAAACGTATTGGTGACGAGAGTCCATCCGGAATACATCCTCAATGAAAATATCCCGGGAATAAATCAAGTGGAGGATATTACGGAGGAATTTTGGCAAAAGAGATTCGAGCAGATTCGAAATTTTGAAGCTCATGTGGCTTCAAATGGCACGGTGATTTTCAAATTTTTTCTCCACCTTAGTAAAGAAGAGCAGCGGAAGCGATTGTTGAGGCGCTTGGAAAATGAAAAGCATAATTGGAAATTTTCCCCTGGGGATTTAAAAGAACGTTCACTTTGGGAAAAGTACCAAGATTGTTATCAGGAGGCTATTGCGGAAACTTCCGTCTCGCATGCGCCTTGGTATGTGATACCTGCAGATGATAAGGATACGGCACGATTAATTGTTGCTAAAATCATCCATGATAAAATGACTGCAATGAAGGATATCGAAGTGCCGACACTTGAACCCGATATTTTGGCCAAATTAGATTACTACAAAAAGATGCTTTCAAAAGAGCATAAATAAGAATTAAAGAGTATTCAATGTTTTTTTACTGGATTTTTATAAATTGATGGTAATTGATTGATTTTTAAACCTTTGATTTTCAATAGTATGAAAAATTATCTTCTTCCTTTTTTACTGGTTTTTCTCTTTGTTAAATGCTCCTGTAATCCAGATGAGAACCCCATAAATGATCCTATAGCAGGGTTAGAAGAACTGGAAATTACATTTAAGGCTGTTAATGAATTTAAACCCTTAAAGCAACTTCAAGAATGTCAGGATATTCAATCTGAAAAATGTCGAGGTGCAATTCAACAATTGCGCGCCAAAGTTTCCAATGTTCTGAAAAAGGAATTTTCCTTAGATATCGATAAAAATAAGCTGCTTATAAAATTGTATTCTGGTGAAGTTTCTGTTTTGATTTCTGGTTTGGATCAAGCAGGAAAAGATGAGCTTGTTCAGAAGGTAAATAGCAAGCCATCCCAATTTGGGTCTTCCAATTCTATTGATATCCAAGGGAGAAGGCCCATGATGCAAGCTGCTTATATTGAGCAGGGTAGAAGACCCATGATGCAGGAGCAACTTCGCTATGACGCCAATGAAGGAACAAGTGAATTTATTCAGCTTATCCGCTCAAATGAATCAACTTTTCCCGATAAGGATTCGAGAGTATGGATCATTGATACAGGGATAGATAATAAACATCCAGATATCAATTCGGTAATTGATTCGCTAAGCATTTCTTTTGCCAAAAATTCATCGGATGCCTTTGATGATGATTCCGGACATGGAACTTTTATTGCTGGGATAATTGGCGCAAATAGTTCTGTGACTTCTCAGACAGATTATCATATGAATGGCGTTTATCCAGGAGCTAAAATGGTTTCAGTGAAAGTGTTTGACAAGCAATTGAATACAACTGACAAGCGGGTAGAATTGGCCTTAGAACATGTTTTGTTAAATGGAAACCCTGGTGATATTGTGAATCTGAGTCTTGGAAAACCGGCAAATGGACAAAACTTGTGTGCTACTGGAAAAATAAGTCAAGCCATTCAGGATTTGGTTGATGCAGGAATTTATGTGGTTATGTCAGCTGGAAATGAAGCGGAACCTTCTGAAGATAATTTCCCTGGATGTATAAATTATTCGAATAATGGAGTACAGACCTTTACGGTAGGATCTGTGGAAGGAGGAATTTCAGGTCAACCGTATTTCTACTCTTTCTTTTCCAATTATGACAATAGCGAAACGGATCGCATTATTGATTTTGTAGAGCCAGGAGAATATATCTTTACTACTGCTCCTACGCCAGCAGGGTCCGAACCATTGTATACCTTGGTTTCCGGTACTTCTTTTTCCGCAGCTATTTTCTCAGGAATACTTTACCATGACACCCAAGTTGGTGTTTTGGATTCCCTTCAGCGAGGGGCAGCTCCTGGTGATCCTGATCCAACTTATATAATTGGAAAAGTGTATTAAATATTCTCATTTAGAATAAAACCCTTGTTTCCTGAGATTTCCGGTAAGAGTTTCAGTTATTTTGATTTCCCTTAAAGAGGATTGATTTTTTCAGTGTTTCTTACTGAGCATCTTTCGACTTAAACCTTATTCAATGAAGAGACTATGTTATTTCCCATTCCTGATTATTTTTTATTAGAGGGATTGATCCATTTGGAAGGTTGTACTCCTTAACCTATTTAGGTGCAATTTTTAGAGGAATCACCTACTTCTTTGTAGGTCGCTTGATTGTAATTCCTGATTGGCCTTGATTCTTTCCTTACTGATTTTATTTAAGACGGAAAGTATTAGTGGATCCTTGAGGTAGTCTGTGAAAATTGGATTGTTGAGAATGTAAAAATCATCTCGTAGCCCTTTTTCCTCTGCTAAAGTAAGGTAATTGATGGCCTTGGATTGATTCCCGCGAATGGCTTCTAATTGGGCCAAATCAAGGTATAAATTAAAATCATCTCCAAATTCTTCTACTGCGCTTTCCCGAATCGCAATTGCCTGTTCCCAATTAGCTTTTGCTTTTTGACGATTATTGTTTTTTTGGTAGATGTAGGCCAGCAAAATAGGAGAGGTGAAATATTCGTCTTGCTCAAATTTTGGAGTTTTTTCAAGGCTTTTTTCTAAAAATGTTTTTGCCTCATTAAAGTTTCCGGAGAAGAAAGCGATGGTGCCTACCGTAGAAAACTCCATGGAGGTGGTGTCCTTTTTTCCTTGAAAAAGAGAGTCTATGAATGCAATAGCTTCTTCGTTCCTTCCTTCTTCTATTTCTATGAAGGCTTTTTGTTCTATGGTAATCGGATCCGGTTGTAATGAATAGGAGCGGGTTAGCCAGTCATTTGCCAATTCAAACTGATCCAAAACCCGGTAAATCCAACCGGATACCTGATAGGGAATGAAATTAGTCGGATTAAGGCTTACTGATTTTTTTTGAAGCTTAAGAGCTTCACTTAAATTCCCACCTACAAAATAAACGGTCGCTAAATTACCGATAGCAGAGCTTAAATTAGGATTTAAAACAAGAGCTTTTTCAAAGGAAATTTTCGCATATTCATTTTGTCCGCGGTAGTAGTAGACATTTCCCTGGGATTTGAAGCCTTCTGCCAAGTATGGGTCAATAGCAAGTGATTGCGCACTGGCTTCTAGACTGGAGTCCAGCCATTGATCCCCTTCCCCAAAATAACTGAGCTGTGCATAACAATCAGCCAGGCTAGCATATGCTAAAGCATAGTTAGGATCTATTTTGAGGGCTTCCTTGAAGTATTGAATTGCTTCCAAGTTGGTTTCTTTGGAATATTGAGCATACAGTTCTCTGCCCTTGAGATGAAGTTCATAGGCGTCAAAACTACTAGTCTGTGTTTTGGAAAGCTGGCTTCTTTCTTCAGAACTGAGACTACTATTTAAAACCCGTGCGATTTCAGTTGCAATGTCTGCCTGAACTGCGAATATGTCGGTTGATTCTCGGTTATAAGTTTCTGCCCAAAGATTTCTGTTTTCCTCAGGATCAATCAATTGCACGTTAATACGAATTTTGTCTCCCATCCATTGAACGCTACCTTTTAGAATGGTGCTCACATTCAGGACTGAAGCTATGGAGTCTAAAGGAGCGGTGTTGTTTTTGAATCTTGAAACTGCTTCCTCGCTTATGACTTTAATGCTTCCGATTTTGGAGACCTGACTGATGACATCTTCAGTCAATCCTTCTGAGAAAAATTCTTGGTCTGGGTTTTCAGAGCTATTTACAAAAGGTAAAATAGCCACGGATTTTTCCTTTTCCCAGATTGGATTGTTCCAAAAAATAGAATAAATGAGGTACAATAAAACGAATGAAGACGCTCCTAAAACAGCCCAAAATTTCCAAGGGTTTTTTTCTTGAAACTGGATGTTTTTTATGATTTCTGTGCGTTTCGGGACAGCTAGGGGCGAATTCGTAATCGCAAATAATTCGACTGGATGATCGACATTTTTAAGTCGGAATGGTCCTAAGCGACTCGTTTGAAACTCAGAGTTTGCAGGTATTTGATCTTTTACCTGCTCAGAAATAAGGAGGCAGTTCGGAACGCCTATTCCCTGAATTCTTGACGTGAGGTTTACGGCATCTCCAAAAACATCTCCTTTGTCAAAAATAATGTCTCCAATATGAAGTCCAATTCGGATGGACATATCCGGGATGAGGCTTTGCTGACGCTGAATTTCCAAACTTGCCGCAAGGGCATCAGGGACTGTATCGAATACAGCTAAAATTCCATCTCCTAGTTCTTTGATGATTTGTCCTTTAAAATTTGCAAGGACCTCTTGGTGAATCTGAAGATTTTGACGCATGAGCGTAAAAGCTCGGTCTTCGTCTTTGCCCATCAAGCGGGTGTATCCGACAATGTCTGAAAAAAATACAACGGATTGCTTTCTGCTATAATCTAGGCTCATTCTACAGGCTATGGATGGAGCAATATTCCTTAAAGATATAGGCTTTTAGGTTTTTCAAAAATTAGCCTTTGCTTTTTTATTGCTCTGTAGCCGAAAAGTTTCACGCAGAAAAATCCAAATCACCTTAATTTTTTACAATCGAATAAAAAGGTTGGTGAATTTTAATCAGAAACTTAATCTCCCGAATTCCAATAAGCCATTCGTTCCAGTCGATTTACTTCGATGGAATAGAACCCAAATTCTTCTACGACTTTTCCCTCGATCCTGTAGATTGCCCGACCCTTGAAAGGATACTTTTTTACTACAGGAGGAAAATGCACCGTATCGATCCAGTCTCCATTGCGATCCAGGAAGGTTCCAAAGTTCATGACTTCACCTTTGACTGTGCGGGTGTATTTCACGGTTACTAGATAGCCAAGCAGTAGGACTGTTTTTCCCAAATAGCTTTTGAGATCTTTGGCTAGGATTCCTTTGACAGTTTGATCTTTTACTAAGTGGAAGGGAGAATCCAGCGGAAATTCAAGGATGTCAATCTGATCCAGAATTTCCTGCCGAATATCTGTTTCATCCAAATCGGGGACCTGAGGAGGTTTTTTACCAAAGCTGATTTCCGTAGTGGCAGTTCGAAAAAGTTCATTCGTACTCACGATCGCCTTTCGCTTGTTTTGAAGAAAGTGTGCTTCCCAAAGGAGTTCCTGTTTGGTCTTACCCGTAAAACGAAAACAAGTCATCCGAATCAGAATAAGCAATTGTTCCAGTCCGATTTCCACTCGAGCTACAAAGTCCGCCAAACCCAAAAATGGTCCATTTGCGCGACGTTCGTTGAGCAGTTTTTCTACAGTTGCTTTTTCCAAATACTTCATGTGGATGAATCCTAGAAAAACGGTCTTTCCAGTGATGCGAGTGAGGTATTCGCTTTCATTCAGATGGGGAGCTTCGATGTCAGCGCCATTCATTCGGAGTTCGTGTACGTAAAACTCTGTGTGATAAAAACCTCCGAAATTATTGATCACACCGACCATGAACTCGAGGGGAAAATAGGCCTTCAAATACAGGCTCTGATAGCTTTCCACGGCAAAGGAAGCCGAGTGACCTTTTGCAAAGGAATAGCCTGCAAAGCTTTCGATTTGATGCCAAACTTCTGCAGCGACTTTATCTTCCCTGCCCAGGTTTTTGCAGTTGGCAAAAAACTGATTCTTTACCCTTTGAAATTCATCCTTGGAGCGAGATTTTCCACTCATACCCCGTCGCAGTACATCTGCTTCTGCTAGACTCAGCCCCGCAAAATAGTGTGCTACCTTGATCACATCCTCCTGATAGACCATGATGCCATAGGTCTCGGGCATGATGTCAGCCATTACAGGATGGGCTTGTTTTCTTCGTTCAGGATTAATATGTCTGAGAATATATTCCCGCATCATCCCTGAGCGTGCCACACCGGGCCGGATGATGGAACTGGCCGCTACAAGTTCAAGATAAGTGTCTGCTTTCATCTTGGCCAAAAGCATACGCATGGCGGGTGACTCTACATAGAAGGCTCCGATGGTATGACCGGTTCGAAGGTGTTCCTTGATTTTGGGATCTTTTTTGAATTTTTCTACTTCCCGGATGTCTATTTTCACTCCTTGATTTTGATAGATAATTTCCAATGCGGACTTGATGTGACCTAGACCCCGTTGACTTAGAATGTCGAATTTGTGCAGCCCGATATCTTCAGCTGTATGCATGTCGATGTGGGCGAGGGGGAAGCCCTTGGGAGGCATATCTGTGGCAGTGTAGTAATGAATGGGTTTATGAGAGATCAGGATTCCACAGGCATGAATTGTCAGGTGAGAAGGCATGTCATGGAGCACACGGGAATATTTGATAATTAACCTGCCAAATTGATCCGGTTCATAGCCCTCTTTATCAGCATGATGGATGAGCGATTCGATATCGGTCTTGGGAAGACCAAAGACTTTGCCTAATTCCCGCAGCATGGAATTGTATTGAAAGGTACTGTAGGAGCCTAGTAAGGCAACATGTTCCTCTGTTCCCTCATTATACTTTCGGAAAATATAATCCGTCACTTCATCCCGGTCCGTCCAGCTGAAATCAATGTCAAAATCAGGAGGATTTTCTCGGTAGAGATTGATGAATCGCTCGAAGTAGAGATCCAATTCGATGGGGTCCACATCGGTGATTCCCAGACAATAAGCCACAATACTGTTGGCTCCGGATCCTCGACCCACGTGGTAGAAGTTGCGGTGCTGTGCAAAGGATACGATGTCGTAATTGATCAGGAAGTAGGAGACAAAGCCTTTTTGTTGGATTAGCTCGAGTTCCTTAGTAATCCGCTCACTGATTTTGGTACCGAAGTTCGGATAACGACGAATGGCCCCTTTAAAAGTTTCCTGCCTTAGGTAATCAAAATCTTCCCAGTCCGAACCCAAGATGTCCCGTTTGTTTTTGACGGCATGGTAATAGAATGAAAACTGGCATTGTTCAAGTAATTTTTGAGCATTGACCAAGAGATAGCTGTGGTTTTCGCAGCGGGCGATGAGGTCAGCATAGGAGTAGAGCTGATCCGTTGGGTCTGCTTGTTCATCGATAGGAAGCTTGCTGAGGAGGGTGTTTAAATCTATGCTGCGTAAGAGACGATGAGCATTGAATTCGAGTTTGGAAGTAAAAGTGGCCGGCTGTAGTAATACGAGTTTTTCTTTCTTTCTATACCAAGGTGAAGTACTTAATCTGTTGAGTTGGCTGGGATGTACGCCGATATACTCATTTTCTCGCAGGGGGAAAGTTTTCTCAGAAAAAGGATAGATAACGAAGCTGTTTTCAAATTTGGGAGCTCTCGATTTAAACTCTTGCTTCTTCACTAAATGCTCGGATAGGTGTTTATTCAGTTCAAAAAAACCCTCTTGATTTCGAGCCAAGCCAATGTATTGTTGCTTTGTCGCGTTGCGAAAATCGATCCCGATTACGGGATGAATTCCAACTTTTTGCGCAGCTTGAATGAAGGGGAATATGCCGGCTGTACAATTGATGTCTGTAAGTGCGAGGGCATCGAGCTTTTTGCCTTTCGCCTCAGCGATCAATGCTTCCACAGACATCGTCCCATATTTGAAGCTGAAGTGAGAGTGGCAGTTTAGGAACATTTATAATCTTTGATTTACGAAGTCATAGAGTCGATATCCGCGTTTCGAGATGCTGAATCCGATGATTTTTTTTAAAAACCTTAAAAGGTGCGGTTTAAAATGTTAATTATTTAAACATTTTAATGTTTATAATTTAATCAAAAAGGTTTCTTGTAGTCAAGGGGTGTATCGGTTTTTCGGAAGAATTGTCGGAGGTTTTTGAAAAAGGAGAAAGAGCAGAAAAACCAAAAGAGTAAATCATCAATTTTCTAAAAATGAAAAACCCAGAATACATTTTGTAAACGGGGTTTGTGGGCCCAGCTGGTACTCCCGACAAGTCGGAGCATCGACCTCCTGTCCCGATGTATCGGGAGAGTCAGAAGCTCAGTTTCGTGTTTTTTCAATCAATGCTTGAAGCA
>JABXHZ010000181.1 GCA_013373335.1 Cyclobacteriaceae bacterium
CAGAATAGAAATCCTTCAAATACGACATATTACCTATTTTATCAACCGGTAAACCTTCCTAGGGACTATCTAAGATTTGACGGGGACTTTGAGCATAAGGCGGAGCTGAAAAAATCAAAAAGATAAGGGAGGACAAAAATCTGAATTTCATGAAGATCGAAACTAAATAAGAAACCTTTGAAAACGAATTTTATTAATTCATCTGCATGATCCCAAATTGAATATTTGGAAAAAGGAAATAGAATAAAAATGATTAACTTTTTTTGAGGAAAGCCCCCAATCTTCTATGGAAAGCAGTGGTTTGCGGATCCCGAACCAAATTTTGATCTTGGGGTTAGATATAAGTATATAAACCCAAATAATCCATGTTGAATTTTACCATGAACGAAAATCAGCGCATGATTGCTGATATGATTCGTGATTTCGGAGCAAAAGAAATCACCCCTTTCCGTAAAGATTGGGATGACCGACAGCATTTTCCCCTTGAACTTTTTAAAAAACTCGGACAATTAGGACTGATGGGTGTTCTAGTCCCAACTGAATATGGAGGGGCTGGTTTTGGATATTTCGAATACGTCACCGCCATTGCAGAATTGGCAAAATTAGATCCTGCAATTGGCTTATCTATGGCCGCCCACAATTCCCTTTGCACCAACCATATTTTAATGTTTGGATCGGAAGAACAAAAGCGTAAATACATTCCCAAATTAGCTACCTGTGAATGGCTTGGTGCCTGGGGATTGACCGAACCTAATACCGGGTCAGATGCCGGAAACATGCGTACCGTGGCCAAAAAAGAAGGAGACTATTACATCCTCAATGGTGCCAAGAACTTTATTACCCATGGATATTCCGGAGATGTAGCGGTTGTAATCGCCCGAACAGGGGAAATCGGAGATTCACATGGGATGACAGCCTTTGTGATCGAAAAAGGTACACCAGGATTTAGAGGAGGAAGAAAAGAAGACAAATTGGGTATGCGCGCTTCTGAAACGGCAGAGATGATTTTTGAGGATTGCAAGGTTCATGAAAGCCAAGTGCTTGGTGAAGTTGGAGAAGGATTTATCCAATCTATGAAGGTTTTGGATGGAGGAAGAATTTCCATAGCGGCCTTGTCTTTGGGGATTGCTCAAGGTGCCTTAGAGGCTTCCATTCAGTATTCAAAAGAACGGCAACAATTCAACCAACCGATTAGTAAGTTTCAGGGAATATCTTTCAAATTGGCCGATATGGCCACCCAGGTCGAAGCGGCAAGCTTACTGACATTTAAAGCTGCTGACCTAAAAAATCGTGGTGAAAAAGTTACCCTAGAAGGTGCCCAAGCAAAGTATTATGCCTCTGAAGTGGCGGTATCTGTTTCCAATGAAGCTGTACAGATTTTTGGAGGTTATGGATTTACCAAAGACTATCCAGTGGAGAAATATTACCGTGATGCCAAACTTTGTACCATTGGAGAAGGCACTTCAGAGATCCAGAAATTGGTGATATCGAGAGAGGTTTTGAGAAAGTAAAATTTCTAAAGTCGTCCTTTAGCCTTTGTCAGTCCGAAAATCCTTGTCAGTCCGAGCGGAGTCGAGGACTTTTTGACTCCGCTCGGACTGACAATTCATTTTCCAAAAATTAGTGTCTATTTCTTGGATGGAAATCCGTCAGCACCTGTCGCAGGTAATCCCTATCCAAGTGGGTATAAATCTCAGTGGTGGTAATGCTTTCATGACCGAGCATTTCCTGAACAGCCCGTAGGTCAGCACCACCTTCGATCAGATGCGTAGCAAAGGAATGTCTAAAAGTATGAGGGCTCACATTCTTCTCAATTCCTACCCGAGCTACCGCATCTTTGATAATCATAAAGACCATCACCCGACTCAATTTCTTCCCCCTTCGGTTTAGGAAAACATACTCCTCATGCCCCCTTGCAATCTCCAGGTGATTGCGGACTTCTTTCAAATAAATGTTCAAATATTTTAATGCATCCTTTCCTACAGGAACCAGACGCTCTTTATTCCCTTTCCCAACAATTCTTAAAAACCCTATGTCCTCGAAAATCTGACTTTTTTTTAGATTGATCAGTTCGGAAACCCGCAACCCACTGCTATAAAGCAATTCCAGCATGGCTCGGTTCCGATGACCTTGTGGGTCTCCAAGAGGGATTCCTTCTAGGATTTGATTGATCTCATGAAAACTCAAGGTATCCGGGAGCTTTCGGCCAAGGCGGGGAGCTTCCAAAAGCTGCGCAGGATCTGTTGTAATTAATTCTTCATACACCAAAAACTTATAAAAGGCTTTGATACCCGAGATAATGCGGGCTTGTGTAAACTCAGAAATTTCCAACTTACCCAGCATCCCTACAAAGTCCCTGAGTTGCTTCGTATCTACCTCAGTGGGACCAAATGTGGGATAATCATTCTCTAAAAAGTGCGCTAGTTTCTCTACATCTGAACAATAAGCCAGAATGGAATTTTCACTCAGCGAACGCTCGATTTTCAAATAATGGCGAAACTGCTTGATATAATTTTCCCAGGATTTGGACATGATTAAAATTTATGGGATAAAATCAAAAATGGAGCCATGAATAAAGGAAATACACTTCGTGAAATACAGAAGAAATACACCTCGCTTCGCTCGGTGAAATATTCCGGGACTAGACCAAGTATTTCGCTCCGATTTGTCGGAGCTTATTTCCATCGTATTTCAACTGTATTTCTAACCTACACTCTCCAACGAAAACTCTTCTCATCAATCGCCCGCATAGTACAAAGCACCCCGTCCAGATGATCGTATTCATGCTGTACCAATTCGGAAATCGCTCCTTCCACTTGCCAACTTTGCTTTTCCCAGTTTTCATCCTGGTATTCCAAATTAAGGCTTTGATGCCTTTCTACTTTCACAAACAGGTTAGGAAAGGACATGCAATCATCCCAGAGTTCGAATTTCTCATCGCTCATGTTTTTAAGAACTGGATTTAGAATGATGTAAGGCCGGTCCAAGTTGAGGTAAAACATCCGCTTCATAATCCCCAACTGTGGGGCTGCGATTCCCCTTCCAAAGCCATACACCCTACGGATATCCTCCATGGCTTCGTGAAGCTGCTGAGCCCATTCAGGCACCAGCGATAGTTCAGTTTCCAGAACCGGTTCACAAACTTCGTAGAGCCTTGGATCACCCAGTTTGAGGATATCGTGTATGGTTTTCATGGTAACTTTGATTGATGATACTAAGGTAGTTCAGATATCGATTTTTCAAAGACCTTAAGTAAAGCATGGAAGAACTAAAAAATAATTCGAGCCTTTTTTCCCAAGAATGAAGAAATCGGTTTTAATCCATCTTTACGATTCCCACTCTATTTCACCCTCCTAAGGAGGGTCTATTTCATTTGTATTTCAACCGTATTTCTATCCTAAATTCCCGTACTTTTGCCCCATGAATTACCTTTCGGTCGAGAATCTCAGCAAGGCTTTCGGGGAACGCAAGCTTTTTTCCAATATCTCTTTTGGCATTTCCCAAGGTCAAAAAATCGCCTTGGTAGGCATAAACGGTGCAGGCAAATCCACCCTGATGAAAATCATCATGGGACTGGAAATCCCTGATACAGGAGAGGTCGCTCTTAATAATGCCGTGAAAATTGCCTATGTGCATCAAAACCCGGTTTTTGACTCCAATCTGAGTATTTATCAGACCATTTTTGACCAAAGCAATTCGGAAGTATTACGGGTTATCGAAGATTACCATAAGGCCATGCTGGACTCCGAACGAGGCATTGACAACTCGGACAAAATGGCTAAGCTTTTTGAGCAGATGGATGCACTTCAGGCTTGGGATTTTGAATACCAAGTGAAAGAAGTTTTGGGCAAACTCGGCCTTCATGACACAGATTTGCCGGTTGGAAATCTCTCGGGTGGTCAGCGAAAACGCGTTGCATTGGCAAAAGCCATCCTCGAAAAACCGGATTTGCTTCTACTCGATGAGCCTACCAACCATCTAGACCTCGAGACTATCGAATGGCTGGAGGATTACCTGGCCAAAGCCAACCTAGCAATCTTCATGGTGACTCACGACCGGTATTTTTTGGATAAGGTCACCAATGAAATATTGGAACTGGACAATGGGAAGATTTTCCGATACCAAGGAAACTACAGCTATTTTCTTCAAAAAAAGGCAGAGCGACGCGAAATCGAAGATCTCGAAATTGAAAAGGCGAAAAGCCTCTACAAAAAAGAACTGGAATGGATTCGAAGGCAACCTAAAGCCAGAGGCACCAAAGCTAAGTATCGGGTGGATGCTTTTGAGGAAACCAAAGAAAAAGCTTTTACCCAACGGGAAGAGCGGGATATCGAGCTTTCCTTATCTACGCAGCGCTTGGGAAATAAAATTCTTGAAATAGAACACCTCCACAAAGCCTATGGAGAAAAGACTTTGATCAAGGATTTTTCCTATGTGTTCAAAAAGAAAGACCGGATTGGGATCGTCGGTCCCAATGGAGCCGGGAAAACCACTTTCCTTCAAATGATTACGGGTTTAATCAACCCAGATTCTGGAAAAATTACTGTGGGTCAAACCACTCTTTTCGGCTATTACCGCCAGGAAGAAGATCGATTTGATGAGGAAAAGCGACTGATCGACGTGGTTAAGGAAGTCGCCGAAGTCGTTGTGTTGGATAAAGGGCAAACAATCACAGTTAGCCAGTTTTTGAATCGATTTGGATTTCCTCCCAAGCAGCAGTTCACTCCCATCGGAAAACTTAGCGGAGGAGAACGTCGACGATTACAGCTTCTCCTTGTTTTGATCAAAAACCCCAACTTCCTCATTCTTGATGAACCGACCAATGACTTGGATTTGATGACGCTAAATGTGTTGGAGGAATTTTTAGATGATTTTCCGGGATGCCTGATCATTGTATCGCACGATCGCTACTTTATGGACCGCTTGGTTGAGCATTTATTTGTTTTTGAGGGAGAAGGAGCAATCCGGGATTTTCCAGGAAATTATACAGATTATAGAGAGTGGGAGAAGGAGGAGAGTACAAAGTACCAAGTATCAAGTACAAAGACGTCAGAAGCAAGAAGCGAGAGACAAGGAACAAGAGAAGAGAATAAGGTTGATGACTCTGAGAAGTCTGATTCAAAAGTCAAGGCTAGCTATAAGCAAAAGCAGGAATTCAAAAAGACTAATGAAGCCATTGCGAAGCTGGAACAGGAGAAAGAAAGCATCACCACCCAAATTGCTGCAGGAATAGACGATCATGAGGAGTTATTGAAACTTTCCAATCGAATCGC
>JABXHZ010000410.1 GCA_013373335.1 Cyclobacteriaceae bacterium
ATTTTCACTTGGAGCAGGCTATCCGGGAAGTGTTGAAAACCAAGTGCACCAAGCAACCTGTACCCAATCAACTAGCCGATTCCATCCGGCAAATGATCCAAGAAAGCAAATAAGATGACCCAGGGCAAAGCCATCATTTTTTCCGCGCCATCCGGATCGGGAAAGACCTCACTGGTCAAATACCTCATCGAACGAATCCCAAATTTGGGATTTTCTATTTCAGCCTGTACACGAGACCGGAGAGGAAGGCATGAGGTTCATGGAAAAGACTATTACTTTTTAACCCAAGACGAGTTTAAGCAGAAAATCGACGAGGATGCTTTCATCGAATGGGAAGAGGTCTATGCCGGTAACTTTTACGGGACACTGAAAGAAGAAATTCAACGCATCTGGGATTCAGGCAAAGCCGTCATTTTTGATGTAGACGTGAAAGGCGGATTAGCGCTCAAAAAATATTTCGGCGATCAGGCCTTGGCGATTTTTGTCAAAGTACCTTCGCTGGATGTACTCAAAGCCCGGCTTAATGATCGGGGCACCGAATCCGAAGAATCCCTTTCCAGAAGACTTTTTAAGGCAGAGTTTGAGATGAAATTCGAGCCACAGTTTGATGTGACGATTGTCAATGATGACTTTGGGAAGTCCTCACAGGAAGCTGAGCAACTTGTCAGAGATTTTTTAGACTCCTAAGTTGTGAAAATCGGGCTTTTTTTCGGCAGTTTCAATCCCATTCATCTTGGTCATCTGATCATCGCGGAGACGATTTATGATCGGACAGATTTGGATGAAGTTTGGTTTGTGGTCAGTCCTCAGAATCCCCTAAAAAAACGAAAATCACTGGTTCATGAATTTGACCGACTTCGCATGGTCGAGTTGGCGATCGAAGATAACTTCCATTTTCGGGCCAGCGATGTGGAGTTTCACATGCCCCGACCGAGCTATACCATCGATACCTTGACCTATCTTTCGGAAAAGTATACCCAACATGAATTCAGCATTTTTTTGGGGTCGGATAATCTCAAGCAATTCAAGAAATGGAAAAACTATGAGCAGATTCTTGAGTATTATCAGGTCTATGTCTATCCTAGACCCGGAGAAAAAATCGAATTTATTCATCCTTCACTAAAGGAAGTAGGTGCTCCACTATTGGATATCTCGGCGACTTTTATCCGGGATTCGATCCAATCCGGCCATTCCATCAAATATCTCTTGCCTAAACAGGTTGAGGAGTATATTCAGGCTAAAAAACTATACTTTTAACTAGTATAGCCCATTTGGCAACCGCTCAAAAAAAAAAATGCCTTTCAAAAAACAATAGAACTATCCATAAACTAGTAAGTTCTTTCATTTCAACTAGCAGATTAGATTAGTTTCAAAATCGATTTTAATTGGTTTTTGGCCGAAAACTTTTTGTAAAACCTAGATTATTTATCAAAATGAAAAAATTAATCTTTGGAATGGCCTTTTTGGGGTCAATGATGCTAACCGGGATTTCGGTAAATGCGCAGGAAGAAGAGGAGGAAGGAGCGAAAACCTGTTATCAAAGAATGGTAATTTGTAATGGAGGTTACACAGTATATCATTGTGATAACCAATTAACAAGTGAACGCTGCCGAGTTTTTGAAATTGGTTGCAATAATTGCGATTAATGTATCAAAAAAACCAAAGTCACCCTCCATCCGAGGGTGGCTTTTTCTAATTAATATATGAAAATCAACGCTAAATTTTACTACTCAATTTTCTTCTTTGGTTTTGGTTGTAACTCCCCTTTTTCTGAGGGTCAACCCCAAATTGCCTTAAATGATGTATCCTTAATTGGCAAAGAAAACCTATCAATTCAAAAAACTATCGCATTAGAAACGACTAGCGAAAATCTTATGGGGATTGATATTCGAGTGAGGTTTGATCGAGAGTCTTTTTATTTGATGGATGAGGGTAATAAGGATGGGATTCATCAATTCGATAGAAATGGCGACTACCTAGGGGTTATCGCACCCGTGGGAGATGGTCCAGATCATCTCCCTAAGATGGATGATTTTTTTATCAATTCTGACGGTAGCGTAGAGGTGCTTTCAGGTATCGGTGATCAAGCAACTCTTTATCATATATCTGAATCAGGCGAAATATCAGTTGTTTTTGAAACTGGGTATCTGGCCAGTTCATTTACAAAATTACCAAACGGAGAATATCTGCTCTATGGAAGCTATAATCTTCCCTTTACCAAACATCGACTCATAAAAACGGACCCTCAAGGAAATGAGCTCTCCTCATATTTGGAAAATAGCTATCAAAATAGCCTCCTCCCTATGACCGAGCGTAACTTCTTTATAAACGGAAAAAATATTCACGTCATAGAATCCTTTCAGCCTTATGTGTATAAGTATCAAAATGATTCGCTGGAACGTATCGCCCAAATGGATTTTGGACGCTACACCATCCCCAACTACTTTTGGGAAGAAGATATAATGGAGAGCTTTGGGAAAATGAGTGAGGCAGGATTTGCCAATCTTCACAGTATTTTTGAGGATGAGCAATTGATGCTACTCAGCGTCCATTTACAAAAGCCTGAAGGCATTTTCAAAGAATTGGTGTTTATTGATAAAAATACTGATAAAGTCCAAAAATTATCCACCAACCTGAATGATGATCTACTCTATCATTATCCCATTGGGGTTAATGATGGACAAGTCATGTTTTTGACCTATCGATCCGTGATACTAGATGGCCTTCCTCAACACATGTTGGAAAAAATACAAAATGAAATCCCTGAGGAAGAGTTTGACTATCCGGTTATTCTAACAGCAAAAATTCAATTCGATGAATAGGTTATTTATCTGTTTTTCTTTGGTTTTTCTGGCCATTGCTTGCCAAGGTAAACCAGAGCAAATGATTTTTCCTGAAAATCTAGAAATCATTCATCAGGGTAATCCCCCTTGTCCAACTTGCGAATCGAAGATTGTCGCTTATCTAAGTCTTTCGGAAAGATCGCTATATCCTTTTACAGACAACATAGTGAATTGGAAAGAGTTTGCAGATTCTTATCCGGATTTATCTGTCATTATTTTTTTGGGAGGCAACGCGAAAGATGTAAACAACAGCAAAGAAAAAGTGATTTCCTTTTTCAGAAAACGAGATTTCCCGTATCCTGTTTTTTTGGATCCCGAGGATACTTTTTTCAAAATGAATCATCTAGAAAATGTGCCTTTTGACAATAAATCAAATCTATTTTTTCTCGTTCAGGGAAACCAGATATTGGATTTTTATGAATTTGGAATTCCCAACCTTCGCGAATCCCAACTCGAAGAGCATTTCAGGATGAAGCCTTCAGAGATTCCTCCCTAGTCTTTGCATCCTATTCCCTTTTTTGCTTATTTGCTTCTGACCCAATAGCCGCACTTTTTTCTCAAACCAAAGCTTTAAATCAATGAGCAAACATCTTTACGAATCCGGCCTGATCGGAAACTGCGCCTATATTGCCCATATCGAGAAAGACACCAATATTTCCTGGCTTTGCATGCCGCGCTTTGACTCAGACTTTATTTTCGGCGGGATGCTGGATCGGGAGAAAGGCGGAAAATTCACGATTCTTCCTGATTCCGGAGAGTTTTCTTCCAGTCAGTCCTATGTCGAAAACACAAATATTCTGGAGACGATCATTTCCAATGGTTCGTACAGCTATAAGGTCACGGATTTTGCCCCACGCTTCAAAAATTACGACCGTTACTACAAGCCCTTGATGTTGATCCGAAAAGTGGAACCGCTTTCGGGAGCCCCAAAAATCAAGATTACCTGTCAGCCCGTGACCAACCAAGGGCAGCTCGCACTTACTCCCAGTCAGGGCAGTAATCATATCCGCTACATGGGTATTGATCATGAACTTAGACTGACTACCAATGCCCCCTTAACCTATATCTGTGAGGGAAAGCCCTTTGTTTTGCAACGACCGGTTTATTTGGTATTGACTTATGGTCGGCCGCTAGAAGCTCCGATAGAGACGACTTCCGAGCGATTTCTTCAGTCGACGACCGACTACTGGAGATCTTGGGTGAAGTCTACCAGCATCCCTAATTTCTCGCAGCGATTGGTCTTGAGATCTGCTTTGATTCTAAAAATCCACCAGTTTGAAGATACCGGTGCCATCATCGCGGCTTCGACCACTTCCCTGCCGGAATCTCCAGGCTCGACACGAAACTGGGACTATCGCTACTGCTGGATTCGGGACACTTACTACACGCTGACCTGCTTCAATAGCTTGGGACACTTCGAAGAACTGGAAAAGTACTTTGATTTTATTCTGAATCTACCAACTGGTCCGGATGGTCGCTACCAACCCCTATATTCCATCACGGGAGACTGGCTATTAACTGAGGAAATCTCCGACTTGGATGGCTATCTAGGGAATAAACCGGTTCGATTTGGGAATCAGGCTTATACCCACATCCAAAATGATTTGTATGGGCAGGTTTTAGTGTCACTTTTGCCCTTGTACTCTGATCACCGATTTACGGAATCCGAACGCAGTCATTCCGAACCTTTGATTATGAATTTGTTGGATAAAATCGAGGCGACTATGGACGAGAAGGATGCAGGGCTATGGGAATTTCGAAACTTGGCGCAGGAACATTGCTACACCTTTCTCTTTCATTGGGCCGGTTCTAATGCCGCTGCAAAGATTGGTATTCGATTAAAAAACGAAGCGATGTACCAAAAAGCAATTATGCTTCGGGATAAGGCTACCAAAAAAATTGAAGCCTGCTACCTACCGGAGCGAAAAGCTTATTCCCAAGCTATCGGTTCGCAACACATGGATGCCTCCACCTTGCAGTTGATTACAATGGGCTATTTCGGAGATGATCTGGAGCGGGCTAATAATCATTTGAAAGCTTTGGAAGAAGACTTATTGGCGAAAGACTTTTTGTTTTATCGCTACAAGCACATGGATGATTTCGGCGTGCCGGAGACCACCTTCTTGATCTGTGCATTTTGGTATATAGAGGCTTTGGCTTGCGTGAACCGATTGGATGAAGCTATCGAAGGATTTGAAACCTTGGTAAAGTATTGCAATCACCTGAATCTATTTTCTGAGGATGTGGATCAGGCGACGGGGAGCCAATGGGGAAATTTCCCCCAGGCCTATTCGCATGTGGGTTTGATGAATGCGGCATTCCGGATTGGGAAAAAGCTGGACCGGCCAAATTTCTTATAAATAGTCTCTGCTCGCTGAGTCTTAACGGATCATTCTCCCGCAAAGAAAAGAAGAGGCAAAAGGGAAATATTTGGGCAAATCTTTGGTCGTTGGGAATAATTTTAACCCCAGCCGTGGATACAATAACAGTTTATTTTTTAATCGAATCTAATTCAGTCCGAGTTTTAAATATTCTTCGAACATACAAAAAGGAAGTGCCGGTGATAAAGTCTTGGATCAAAATTTGGGTCACATTGAGCGGAGTCGAAAGGTTCTCGACTTCGCTCGAACTGACAGAGTTTTCTGCACAAGATTAATCCGTAAATGGCATGATAGTCCAGGACCTTTTAATTGCCTGATTTGGTTAGGTGCAAAGGAAGGGATGATTCTCCCACAGATCTGCACAGAAAAAGTCACAGATTAACACAGATCTTACCCTATTATCCTATCTCGCAGAAGGCATATTTCACTGAGCAAAGCGAAGTGTGTTTCGTGACCGAAGGAAGCGTATTTCTACTGATTATTGAATCAACTTCCCTAACAGATTTCTTACCTGCCGAAACGATTTGATATTGTAATTGGCTTGGGTATAGGCATAGCCGAC
>JABXHZ010000457.1 GCA_013373335.1 Cyclobacteriaceae bacterium
ACGGTATAAGCATAGGCTTGCGTGAAAATCATTCCTTGAGAAGCTAGCCTTTCCATGTTTGGAGTATGGTAGCGCTCATTGAAGTGAGTTTTTTCAGACCAAAAAGGGATGGAAGTGTCTTGCCAACCCATGTCATCTACAAGGAAAAAAATAATATTTGGGGATGGTTTTTCCTCTGATTTACAAGCACTCAGAATATTAAATAGAAGAATGAGGATCGTTAATAAATGAGTGCTTTTATTTCTCATAAAAAGGCTTTTTAATAATTAAACAAACTCAATGAAATGAAGATAAACTCATGTCTTCCTGAGGAAATGGATTGAATTTTACATTTTTCGAATCAATTCTGCAGCAAGCCGAATATTTTCTACCGAGGAGAAGTTTTCATGTTTCACCTCATGATGAACTTGCTCATGGATCCAGGTTGTATGAAATGGGATATGAATGGCATGCCCTCCCAATTCCAAAACTGGTAATACATCTGATTTAAGGCTATTACCGAGCATTACAAAATGCTCTGGTTTCACATCCAAATGGCGAATCAGTTTTGCGAAATCCTCCACTTTCTTTTCACTCATAATTTCAATGTGGTGGAAGTATTTTTCTAAACCCGATTTGCGAAGTTTGCGCTCCTGATCAACCAAATCCCCTTTCGTTGCCAGAACCATGCGGTAGTCTCCATTAAGGTTTTGGAGTACTTCCTCTACGCCAGGAAGTAAGTCTACGGGTTTTTCAAGCATTTCCTGACCAATTTGAATCACCTTTTCTACAAGAGAAATAGGCATCTGCTGATTGGAAATTCGCATGGCAGTTTCAATCATAGACAGCGTAAAGCCTTTGATTCCATATCCGTAAAGGGACAGATTTCCGATTTCTGTATGATATAATTCCTTCAGAATGGAATGAGCTGGCATAAAATCCTCCAATAAAGAGCAGAATTTTTCCTCTGCTTCCCGAAAAAAAGGTTCATTTACCCAAAGCGTGTCATCTGCATCAAAAGCAATTACCTGAATAGCCATTAGTCCAAGGTTTTGATCCAATCTAAAAGAGTATTTCTCCAGTTTTCAACAGCTCCACGTCCCAATCCAAAAGCAAATCCATGGCCTCCGGTAGGATAGATATGCAAGGATGCCTTTACTCCATGAGTATGTAAGGCTTGATAGTAAAGGGTACTGTTTTCCAAGGGCACGGCCGTGTCATCCTGGGCATGAATCAAAAAAGTGGGCGGGGTATTTTCATCCACATTTAATTCATTCGAGAATCGGGTTACTAAGTCAGAAGATGGGTTTTCGTCCAAAAGATTTTTTTTGGATCCGCCATGGGTAAATCGATCATTGAAGGTTATGACCGGGTAGACCAAGATTGAAAAATCAGGTCTTGCTGAAAATAGATCGATATCGTCCATGCTGCGATCCAGGGAGTGAGCATATTGCGTGCTGAGAGTTGAGGCGAGGTGTCCTCCTGCAGAAAAGCCCATAATCCCTACTTTTTGAGGATCAATATTCCAATCAGCCGCATGATGGCGGACCAACCGGATAGCCCGCTGCGCATCCAACAAAGGAACCTCTTTGGGGTCCGTTAAAGATTTGGAAGTAGGAAGCCTGTATTTCACGACAATTCCTGCAATTCCCTGTGAATTTAGCCACTTCGCAAAATCAGTGCCTTCCCAATCATAGGCCAAGATTCCATACCCTCCTCCAGGAAAAATCAGAACAGCTTCACCCGTGGCTATTTGCTTGGTGGGAAGATATACTTCAATGATGGGCTTTTGAACATTGGATATCCGTAGAATTCCCTCTTGAACAGCCTCCTCTTTAAGGTTCATTTCCCTTTGTAAAGGTGGTGTTCCTTCCCATAATGGGATCACATAGTTTTGGGAAAAACCTATTCGAGCCATAAAGAATAGAGTAAATAGAATAAAATTATGCTTCATGATTTCATTGTTAATTATCGACTTTAAAATCAAAAATCTTTTCAGTTAATGCCCAACGCCAGTTGGGTGGAGTACCAGGAAGATTGGTTTGGTATTGCCCTACAAAAGCTTCCCATTCCTGCACCTTTGGATTTGCATTATCCAATTGAGCTTTTTTTTCGAAACTGAAATCTTCATCTGTTTTCATAATCATTACCAGACGGTTTTTCCAGCGGTATATTTGCATTTCAAGAATTCCAGCTACTCGAATACTTTCCAGAATTTCTGGAGATACTACTTGATGACAGGTAACATAGGCTTCTATAGCTTCTGGCTCGTCCTTCAAATCGCAGATCAAAACAAATGTCTTCATGGTTTTAAATCGGTCTAACTTTTCGAACTCTGACAGCAAAAAAAAGAACCATTAAAAAACATACCAAAGGAAGAAAAAATGAAAAACGAACCTCTGACACCCCCAAAATTTCAATATCGGTGTAGCCAATTCCACCCCAGTCCAAAATCATTCCCTGTAAGGTGGGCATAATTGCTCCTCCTACTATAGCCATGACGAGAAATGCGGCGGCAAATTTTGAATCTTCTCCGAGTCCTTCTAGAGCAATCCCGTAAATGGTGGGGAACATTAAGGACATGGCAAAACTGATTCCTACCAAACTATACAATCCGATCAAGCCTGGGAGAAAAATAGCTCCCAAGGTGAAGCCCATAGCCAAAATGGAAAAGATTGCCAATAATTTTGGTCCGGAAATAAAGCGAAGTAAAAAGGTACAAATCCACCTTCCAATTAAGAATACGAATAGGGCTGTATACCCATAATTCACAGCAGAAGCATTGTCAATACCAAGAGCTTCCGCATACTGATAAATATAGGTCCATACCATGATTTGTGCCCCTACATAAAACATTTGCGCAAGCGTTCCTTCTAAAAAATTGAGATTGGAAAAAAGTCTTTTCATGGTTGGCCAAAAGTCAATTTTACCTGAATGATCTTTGTTCTCAGGCATTTTTACCAAGGCGATTAAAACCAAGATTCCAAGCACTACCAAACCCAGCATTACATAAGGGTTTCGGATGACCATCAAATCATTTGTTCGTATGATGGCCTTTGCTGATTCTTCTAAGGTTTCGTAAAGGATAATTCCATTTTCATCCGTAGCATTGGATTGCAAGGAGTTGAGAATGAATTGCTTGGCAACAAAAAGGCCAGCCAATGCGCCCATCGGATTGAAAGCCTGGGCCAGATTCAATCGCTGGGTGGCTGTTTCTTCCGGCCCCATGGAGAGTATGTATGGGTTGGCAGTAGTTTCTAGGAAAGCCAAACCAAAGGTGAGGATGTAAAGGGAGGCAAGGAAAAACCCGTAACTCTCCCAGGATGCTGCTGGATAAAAAAGTAATGCCCCAAAAGCATAGAGTCCCAATCCTAACAATACTCCTGTTTTGTAGGAATATTTTTTAATAAAGAAAGCCGCTGGTAAGGCCATTGTAAAGTAGCCTCCGTAAAATGCCAACTGCACCCAAGATGCCTGCACATTGTTCAGCTCTAAAACACGCTTAAATGCTGCTACCATGGGATTGGTGATGTCGTTGGCAAATCCCCATAGGGCAAAGAGGGAAGTGATGAGAATAAAGGGAAGAAGAAGCTCCCTAGGAACCAGTGGTTTTTTTGATTTCATAGGGCACGATCTAGGTGAGTATATCCGCCATCTACAAAAAGATGCTGACCAGTGATGTGGGAAGCTTTTTGGGAAAGAAGAAAAACCACCATTGCGGCAATTTCCTCGGGTAGGGTCATCCGTTTTTCTAAAGGAATTCGATTGGTGATTTCTTTCAATTTGGACTCAGGGTCAGGAAAAGTTCCCAACCAGTTTTCATACAAAGGAGTCATCACTTCGGCAGGGATTACTGCATTCACACGAATCTGATAGGGAAGGAGCTCTGCAGCCCATTCTCGGGTTAGCGCCAGTTGAGCACCTTTAGCCGCTACATACCCTGAAGTTCCTCCTTGACCGGTAATGGCAGTTTTAGAGGAAATATTGACGATACTTCCCTTTGTTACCTTTAAAAAGGGAAGTGCAAAATGTGCCAAATTATAGTAATGAAGGAGATTTCTGGAAACAGAATCAGCAAATTCCTTTGGGGTTCCATTTTCCAGACCTATGCCATCATTTGAACCGGCATTATTGACCAAGCCATGTATTTTTCCAAATTTTTCTATGGTCTTTTCAACAGCTTGCTTTGCATGCATTTCGTTTGTCAACCGCTGGGGAATATGCAGAGCTTTTCCTTTTGCCATTTCCACCAATTCTTTTCCCTCTGAGGATGGATCAATAATTACCGGGAGGGCCCCTTCCTCAATAAGGGTTTTAGATATGGCTGCCCCAATTCCTTTTGCGCCGCCGGAGATTAAAATTACTTGGTCTTGTAGCTGTAGATTCATGGAATTAGGATAAGGAGATACCGTAGAATTTTGTGGCGGTTAAACCCATGATTTGTTTTTTTTCATGAATAGAAAGCTTATCAGTAAACCTTTCTATAATCCCCAAGACCTGTTCATATTCTCCTGCTAAAAGGCAAACAGGCCAATCACTACCAAACATCAACCGGTTAGGTCCAAATAGTTCGAGGGCGATTTCAATGAAGGGAAGAATTTGTTGCTCATTCCAGTTCTTCCAGTCTGCCTCGGTAACCAATCCGGAAAGTTTGGCATAGACATATTCTCGTTCGGCGATGGGTGTCAAGGCTTTTTTCCAGGATTTCCACTCTCCATCCTTGATATAAGGTTTCGCTAAGTGATCGATTACAAGGGCATGGTCCTCGCATTGTTTGACTAATTCAAT
>JABXHZ010000329.1 GCA_013373335.1 Cyclobacteriaceae bacterium
ACCTTTTTACCCTTTTCTTTTGCTTTGTCTATAATCCGCTGACTTCCCTCGATGGTGTCGGCCAAGGGTTTTTCAATAAAAATATGACAGCCTTTATCCAAAGCTTTTACAGCAAATTCTTCATGCGTATCTGGGTAGGTAGAGATACAAACAGCATCAGGTTTTGCTTGCTCTAAAGCGGAGTCAAAATCATCGAATAGGGGATATTTGGCATTCAATTTCTGATTGAGTCGGTTTTTGCTTTCACCGCGCGCTACTAATCCGCAAATTTCAAATTCAGGCATGTGATGATAAGCGGTGGCGTGGGATGCGCCCATGTTGCCACAACCTATGACAAGTATTCGAATGGGTTTATTCATGGTTAGGTTAGGGTTTGGAAGTGATTTCAGCTAGTTGCTCTGAGGAAAGGTAAATAATGTTTATGTCTAAAGTTACAGGAGTAAGGGGTTGATCACGGTCATCTCTTGCTACATGGACAATTTTATCAACGATATCCATTCCTTTAATGACTTTTCCGAAAACTGTATAATTTCCATCCAATCGATGCAATCCCTCTTTGTTTTGGACAATGTAAAATTGGCATCGGGCAGAAAGCTTTCCTTCATTATCATCTCTTCCCGCGCCTACTGCACCATAAACATGTGTAAGCTCGCTATCAAATTCAGGCTCTAGCAAATACTCGGGGTCATTAAATCCCTCTGGAGTATCAGGACAACCTCCTTGAGCTACAAATTCTGGTATAACTCTATTAAAAGTCAAGGAATCCCAATAGCCAGCTTCTGCTAATTGGATGAAACTTTCTAAGTGCTTCGGGGTTCGTTCATCCAGCTGGATTAGAATTTCTCCTAAAGGGGTGATTATCTGACCGATGGGGATTGAGTCTTTTGGGTTTTGAGAAAAGACTATTAAGCTCAGAAATAACCAGCTGAAAATGATATTCATAGGTGAAGGATTAAGTGAAAAGAGAATCGAATCTTTAAAAGGATTCAATTCTTTTTAAGTTAAAAGATATCCTGAATACTGGCCAAAAATCACCGTACTTTCTTCCCGGACCTAAGATAATTCGAGCGCCCTTCTTTTGTTATCTACCGGATTCGCGTACATGGATAAATATTTTTCGACTTCTTCTGGATTTTTAGAGTTGATTTTTGCTTCGATCCGCTTTTCGAAATCCGCTTTTTCTTTTTCTGTGTAGTGGGATTTGAATTCATCCTTTGAATACAGAAGATCGTGAGCGATAAAATTGCTCGGCCAAAGCTTATATCCTGACCAAATTTTCTCATCCATTTTTTCCGCCAATAGGCTTAATTTTTCTGCTAATGGAATTTCCTGTTCGGCGATTTGGTCAATCTCCTCATTCAAAAATCCATTAATAGAGATATGGATCCGTTTTTTGGTTCCTATGATACCACGCAGCAAATTGAGGAAGTCTTCATTTTCGCTTTTGATATATTTTTCATCCCGGGCTTTGGCTATTAATTCGGGAATTTTAAGTGTATCTGTTGGGTCGTATTCATAGGATATTGAAACCGGAACAAGTTTGACCTTTTGGAAATAGGAAAAGGAATCAGGAGCTTTTTCTGCTAAAGTAAGCATGCGCAGGACTCCTTTTTGGGTCATGTCATTCCCGTCCTTGGTTCTCCCTTCTCGCTGTGCAATCCAAACAGATCGGTTTTCATGATCCAAGGAATTGAAGATGTAATCTGAGGCCAACTGCGAACTTTCGAGCAGTTCCCGCCCTTTTAACCCTCTTCGTATCGCAAAATTTCTATTCAGTTTGGATAGTGTCAGGAGAAATGGTTTTTTGATCAAATTATCTCCGATAGCAGAGGTTGTCATCACGAGCCCATTTTCAAATAGGCAAGCGTTAAGGAGCGAAGTGTCCAGAATAATATCCCTGTGGTTGGAAATAAAAAGGTATGCAGTATTAGGTTCCAATTGATCAAAACCGGAAGTGCTTAAACCATCCGATGTTCTTTCCAGAACCCTCATGAGACCAGGATAAATGAAGTTGATCTGGAAATCCCGAAGCGAATGGGTGTGTCGCAAAAGCTCTTTCCATTGTCCGCTCTTGTCCTCAGGAAAGGTGAATTCCATCATGGCCACCAACATAGGGTCATCCAAAATCTCTAGGATGGCCTTATTGGCTTCCGCGTCATAAAAAGGTCTGATTGAATCAAATTTGGACATAGTCTTGGGTAATGAACTAACACAAAAAGCAAAATTATAGGAAGAATTCCGATTGCTTTTATTCGTTTTGAACTTATTGGAAAGAATGCAATTAGTTTCTTTGAAGATGCCTATCAAAGAAAAGTAGATGTACCGGAAGAGCCTCTGTCCAATATTGCCAGGTATGTGCACCTGGACGCTCGATGTATTCGTGAGGAATATTTTTTTCCAAAAGCATCTCCCTCAACTGGCGGTTAGTTTTAATAAGAAAATCATCCACTCCGCAATCGATGATGATCGCATGACCGTTTTGCTGAATTTCATCCACAAGACCTACAATGGTATATGGATTGAATTCCGGAGCTTCGTAATTTAAATTTTCTCCAAGCATTTCCTTTTGTGTGGTTCTTCGGAGATTTCGAAATCCGTCCGGAACTTCCCAAAGCCGCGTATCGATATTCATGACACCGGACATCGTACCTACGGCAGTGAATAATTCGGGATGTTTAGCTGCCAACATCATTGCCCCATGTCCCCCCATAGAAAGCCCTGTGATTGCTCTTGATTCTTTTTTGGCGATTGTTCGATAGTTTTTGTCCACAAAAGGGATGAGTTCTTGGATTATATAACTCTCATATCTCATAGAATCCAATTGGGGGCTGTCATAATAATAACTAGAAGGTCCCACTCCCGGAGTCACGATAATTAATTGATATTCATTGGCCAATCTGGGCACCAATCCCGGTTCGGTAACTTTTTTATGCCAATCACTGAATGAGCCGCTTCCACCATGAAGAAGATAAAGGACCGGGTAGTGGTCATTGCTTGAAAAATAACTTCCAGGTACTGTCACTGCAGCTTGAAGGGTCTTATTCATTCGCTGACTCTGTACTTCAATAGTGTCTACTTGGGCGAATAGAGCTATGGGAAGGAAAAAAAGGAAGATTAAGATTTTTTTCATAGTGTTGTCGGATAATATATGAGCGAATTATAAGGGGATACAATTTTCATTTTGGGAATTTATAAATAATCAAGTAATCCCTAGGATGGAATTTGATGGTTGGGCGAATACTTCCTTTGAAGAATTAGTATATTCCCTTGTGAATGAAATAAGACCATGGAAAAACTCAAAAAGACGGCTTTTTTTCTGATCATTATTGTATTTGGTGCGATTGCACTTCGAGAAGGAGCTTTTATTTTGGTTCCTATGGTTTGGGGGGTATTTTTCGCATTTGCCCTTTCTCCAATGGCCGATTGGATGGAACGGAAAAAAATGCCTAGGAGTTTGGCCATTATTTCCAGCATTTTGATTGTATCTCTTGTTGCTTTAGGGATTGTATATGTGCTGCTCAACCAAATGATAGGCTTGATCAAAGATATACCTGAGATAGGAGATAATTTTGTTCAAAAGATAGGAAGGTATTTGGAGGAGCTCAATTCCCTTCTAGGGACACAGGTTGTTTTTCCTGAGCATCAAGGTGAGTTTTGGTCTATTTTGAAGGTTGAAAATTTAAATAGCACCTTATTTGAAACAGGTAAGTCCTTGACTTTGGCAGGAATCATTCCGCTTTATATTTTTCTCCTGATGTACTATCGGGATTTTTTTATAGCCTTTTTGATTCGATATTCTGAAAAAAGTAAAGAAAGAATTCTTACTTGGGCTAAGGATTCAGGCCGCGTAATTCAATCCTATTTAACAGGAATGATTTTGGTGACAATTATAGTTGCCATCCTTTCTGGTATTTTCTTTTTCCTGATTGGGGTAAAATATTTCCTCCTTTTTGCCGCATTTATAGCGATTATGAATTTGATCCCTTATGTAGGGGTGGTGGTGTCTTCCTTGATAGTCATTTTGTACGTTTTCTTAACTACTGATTCGGTGATTTTCCCGCTTTTGACATTTGGAGTGCTGTGGAGTATCCAACTGTTAGAAAATAATATCATTACTCCCTGGATAGTGGGCTCTCAAGTTAGAGTCAATGCATTGGCGGTGATATTAGCGATTCTTCTGGGAGGTTGGCTATGGGGGATTTCAGGAATGGTTTTGTTTATTCCATTAGTAGGAGTTCTAAAGATTACCTTGGAGCGAAGTCGAGGTTTGGAGGCTTTTGGATTTTTGCTGAGTGATTCTGTTCCAAAGAAACCTGTTACCGGTTCAAAAAGCTGGTTTTTTTGGTTAGGTAAAAAAAATCCTCATTCCGACTGATCGAAATGAGGATTAGGTGCGGACAAAAGGATTCGAACCTTCACACTCGAAGGCGCTGCCGCCTGAAGACAGTGCGTCTACCAATTTCGCCACGTCCGCAGTAAAATATCAAGTCGGGGTGGCAAGATTCGAACTTGCGACCTCCACATCCCAAATGTGGCGCGATAACCGGGCTACGCTACACCCCGAACATTTTAAGCTTTGGTAGAAAATCTCCTTTCGAGATTTTTATCACTTCTTCATCGTCGTCTCCGGGAAATTCAGCAGAGAGTGGGGGATTCGAACCCCCGGTACGGTTTGACCCGTACGACAGTTTAGCAAACTGCTGGTTTAAGCCACTCACCCAACTCTCTGTAGTTGGTTTCCCTAGCTTCCCTTAACGGAAGTCAAATTGGACTGTTGCCAAATGAGTCGCAAATATAATTTAATTGATAAGATTAAAACAAGTTAATTGAGAAGCTTCTAGGTTCCTTTTCATAAAAATTTTCCAACCTCCTCATTTTCAAATAAGTTTTTCAGACAATTTTCTTCAAAAGTGGAAAAATACCCAGTTTATGGGATTTTTAGTAAGGCCCCTTTTTCTATTTTGCTTTCAAATTTTGAAGAATGCTAATTCAAACCAATACCGCAAAGTTTTTGATTTCCAATTTTTCTGAGAAACAAGATTTCCTTTTGGTACAATCTAATAATCGAGGTGAGTTGGAGCGTTTATTCGGGTCTGATGAAATCAGAAAGGGGCGACAAAATCAATGGCCATTTGCAGTGAAAATTTGTAAGCAGGAGTTTGCCCATTGCCTGATTTTATTGGTAAAAGAGATTGATTACAAAGAATTTGGCCAGTTAACACGGGTGCTCTAAAAAAAATTAAATTTTTTTATCATCCCCTTTTTTGGGATGAAAAGCATTTTTTATTTCAGTAGCTACCTTTTCTTTTATTGAAACAAATAAAATGCTGATTATCAGTCTTTTTCAAAATTTTGTTTGAGGAAAATTCGATTTTTTTTATAAAAATATTTTTTAACATTTGAGTTGAGAAAACGCAAATTTCACCCATTTCCTCATTCAACTTTGGTAAGCTTTACTGATCAAGAAAAGAGAATCCCAGTGTTTCTGGAAGAATCCGAGCACTTCCTTTGCGTCCTGTTGGATGTGGAGGGAAATGTTCAGGAGGCTAACCAATTATTTTTTCAAAGAGCCAAAGGAAAAACTGCTGATTCAATTTTTGAATTGATCATTTCAGAAAATCGGATGGAAATGGAAGAGCTTTTGGAAAGGCTTCTGCTGAACCCGAAGTCCAAAGGTCATTTCTTAATGCGATGGGAATCTGGTAATATCTCCGACTCCATTTGGTGGGAGTTTTCAATGGTAGTAAATCATGAAAATGACCCTATTGGATTTGTCGGGATTGGCTTGCCCCTTCATTACTTGGAAGAAGATCTCCCATTAGAACATTTATTGGATCTCTTGGACTATGGGGTGATTAAGGTTGATAGTCAATGGAATATCTTAGAAGCGGATGATTTCTCAAGAAATCTACTACAAATACCCTCGATTAAAGATCAGAAATATAATATTGAATCCTTCATTTCATTTTTGCCTGAAGAAATTGAAAAATTGAAGCAATGGGATGGAAGGGAGAAGTTTTTGCAAATAGATGGTTCGGCTTTGAAAGGTGGAAGATTAAAATTGACCCTATTCAAGCAAGGAGAAAATACATTGATTTTGGTAGGTTTTGGTTCTAGCCTGAATTTCCGGAAATCTACAGATGAATACATTTCTCAAGAAGCATTGGAATTGATGCCTGGACCTGTTTGGGTAATTGATGAGAAACTGCTTCTTCTACAGTCCAATTCCAAAGCAGTACAGGTTTCAGAGGATTGGGCTTATAAAAAACCTTCTTTTGGAATCGAATTGAATCTTGGGCAAAAACTCAGTTTTTATGGGAAAATTCTTCACAAAATAGCCGATCTAGAGCTTGGTGAAGAATCTTCGTTTGAATGGAAAATTAATTCTTCAGAAAGGCGCGAATTATGGCAGTTCCAAATTAAAAAAGTTAAGTCATCTGAAGTTTATTTAATCCAAGGGAATAACCTCAGTCATGTCCAGAAGCGAATTGAAAATATTCAGCAAGAAAACCAACAATTAAAGGAGTTGGTGGTTCAGCCTTCTTATATTTTGCGCTCGCCGCTTTCATCAATGTTAGGCTTATTGGATTTGATTGATTACCGAAAACTTGATTCCGAAAACAAAAAGTATTTTTCTTATTTAAGGCCTTTGGCGGAAGAATTGGATCAGGTAATCCGAACCAATGCCAAGCAAGTTGCCCAATTTGACTAGAATATACCTTCTAATCCGATTATTGACAGCTGAGGCTGTAATTCCACTACATTTGCCAGTGAAACTCTCTCAGAGCTTATCCAGGAATTTCCATCTGGAGTAAACACAATGCCCTCTGTCAAACCCATTGGGAATTCGTCAATTTGAATCCGGCGGAAGTTTTCACCCAACAATCCTGTTTGCATTCCATCCCATAAGGTTACAAAGCCTTGTAATGGAAGCTTATATCCCAGTAGAATGACCTTCCCATTCGTTGGATGGATGGTAGCTCCTGTAACTAGCATATCAACCTGAAGCGTTTCCACTAATTCTGTGTTGTAATCTCCGGGTTCTGCGGGAAGGACATGATGGTCTGTGTCTTCGCTTTCTCTATTTTTGGTGAATAGATGAAGTTTCCCCTCTGAGAATAAAAAAGCCTCACAATCAAAGCGATGGGTTTCTCCGGGGCTAAAGTCATTTTGATTAGGGTAGCTAAAATTAATTTTTTCAGCTGCTACAGTTTCTTGATTTAAAATTTCCTGCCAGGGAATTTTATAAATAGTTAAGTCCTTTCGGGCCCCTTGGTTATTCCCGAAATCCCCGATAAAAAGGTGTGTTTCACTTTGGGCCAAACTCTCCCAGTCCCGATTACTTGCGTTGGAAACTAGAATGCTTCGCAGTACCTCACCCGAACTAGGATCGAGCTCATAGATGCGGTTTGGATTATCTCCATCATTGATAGCAAAAAGTCGTCCATCGAACTGCGCCAAACCAGAGGTTTCATCTTGAGAATTGTCTAAGTTGGCAATCGGAGTCAAAGGCAGCGTCAAAGGAAAACCATCATTAGCCAACCGTATCGATCCATCAAAAAAATAATCTGATTCTGGCCAAAAGAGGCGGAAATAGCCAGAATTGGAGGCGTTTTGAAAAAGGGTGAGGTAGTCATAGCTACCTGGATTGTCCACTTTTATTTTGAGAAATTTGTTCGATTTGGTGTAGACTCTAAAAAAGTCCTCTGACGCATAGAAGGTCTGCTCGATGGGACTGACTATTTGAGGTGCTGTTATGGAAAAGTTTGAACTGATTCGGATCAATTCGCTTAGACCGATTCCGGTAAGATCTAAGTTCATTTGCTCTCCTTTTGCCTCAAATTCCCCTTTTATTTTGACCGGTAAAAAATTAGAGAACTCGGGTTGATTAGAAGATTCATAGGAGTACTCATATTTACCATTTGGTAAAATGATTTTTTCATTCAATGGTATTTGATTGGGCTCAACCACCAAAAACTCAGATTCTGAAGTTTCAAGATTTTTAAAACTCAAATTCCAAATAGACTCAATCGCATGATCGGTACTTTCAGAATAATTGGAGAGTTGGATTCGATTAAGGGTTACTTCCGTACTTCCTGGAGGAATGATTGGATCAGGTATGGGGTCATTTGAATCCCCACAGGAGACAAAAAAAACAATCGAAAAAAATAAAACTATTCTGGTTTTTATGTCCATATCCAACAAAAACAAAGCTTAAAAATACACATTGTTTTCTGGATTAACTTTTGTCAGAAAGTAATTTTCAATTCCAATAATGCAGCTCAATATCTGTTTTGGCCAGCTTCATGGGGGCTTTCTCCTCTTGTATTATCAAGTTTTTTAAGGAAAATGAAATGGATGAGATTTAAATGTCCCAATCGCTTTAAAACTGATAGAAAAACTGGTTGAGTCAAGGAAAGACCCTAATTCTTTGAGCTTCATAAACAAAGGAGTGGAATAAGTAGTTGCCATATGTAAATAGGCTTGATATGAAAGAATTATTGGAAGGAGTCAAAAGGAATGGGAATGGAAATGGACAGGTGGCTCTAGAAAATTCCTCTAAGCTCCTGATCAAGAATGCCATTTTCGTACGTGAAAAAGGTTCTCTTGTAAAAGTGAAATTCCAAGACATTTTGTGGTTACAAGGAGATGGGAATTATACCACTTTGGTGGCCAAGAATTTTGTGGTTTCTGTGCGAAATATTCTAAAGGATTTTGAGGATGTACTTCCAAAAGACCAATTCATGCGAATCCACAAAAGCTACATAGTCAGACTGGAGGAGATAATTTCAATTTCACCAAGAGAGGTTAAAATTGGAGATCACATGGTTCCAGTCGGCAGGACTTATTATCAACGTCTTATTGAAGGAATTCAAAAATTGGGAGGGGATTAATTTAAAGCCATAATAAACTGCTGTCCCCATAACTCAAGAACCTGTAATTATTGTCCAGCGCTTCTTGGTAGACTTTTTTCCAATCATCCCCAATCATGGACCCTATCAATAACATTAAGGTTGTTCCGGGTTGGTGAAAATTCGTAATTAAGCCATCAACCATTTTGAATTCATATCCAGGGAAAATAAAAATCTCAGTTTCTCCCATGATTTCTTCTTTTTTTGTTTTGTCCATGAAGTCCAAAATAGCTTGAAGCGCTTCTTGTTTTGTAGGGAGGGAAGATCTATCCCGATAAGGAAATAGCTTTTCTATTTGAAATTCTTCTCCCAGCCCTTCCAATAATTTTACTCCAAACCAATAAAGACTTTCCAGGGTTCGAACCGATGTGGTACCAACAGCTACTGTTGTGTTTTCATTGTCAATCAGTTGCTGAATAGTTTTTGCAGAAAGGTGGATCTGCTCGCTATGCATGGGGTGGAGGGTTACATCATCCACTTTGATCGGTTGGAATGTACCTGCACTCACGTGAAGGGTGACCTGCGCTTCCTGAATTCCTTTTTTTCGAAGTTTCTCAAAAACCTTATCTGTGAAATGCAGACCCGCAGTAGGAGCAGCGACAGCCCCTTCTTTTTCAGAGTAAACGGTTTGGTAGCGATCTTTATCCGATTCTTCAGCTTTTCGATTCAGGTAGGGTGGAAGAGGGATTTCTCCGCTTGTTTCCACGATATCCACAAATGGAATTTCAGAAGAGGTCCAGCTAAATTCTACAAGCTTCTTTTCTTTGTCTACAAGTTTGGCCTCCAAAATGATTTCTTTGCCTTGAATATCCAGTCGTCCTCGCAGAATTTCATCGGCTTTCCATTTTTTTGCATTGCCGATCATGACTTCCCAAGTCACCGGATAAGTGGCTAACATGATTTCGGGAATGACAGTACTGGGGGCCGCAGGGTGTAATAGGAAAATTTCAATTCTTGCACCGGTTTCCCTTTGAAAAATCAATCGTGCAGGGATTACTTTGGTGTTATTGTAAACCAAAAGAGTTCCTTCCTTGAGGAATTTCGGTAAATCATAAAAATGGTGATGGGTGATTTGACCTTTTTGATAATGCAAAAGCTTCGAATGATCCCGTTTTTCTAGGGGATATTTCGCGATTCGATCCTCCGGGAGTGTATATTCGTAATCTTTAAGGTTTACTTTCTGCACAGTCTTTATCAATTTGGCTGCAAATATAGGCCATTCAAATCAACCCATTAAATTTTCTTACCTATCCAATGTTTGTAAAGTTTAGCTGTATACCCAGAATTCTCGATTTTAAGTTTGAGGCAGGAACCTCTAGAGGAGTTTTGACAAATAGAAAAGTTTGGTGGATCAAGGCAGAAGATGCCGGAAATCCCGGTGCCATTGGGTGGGGGGAGGCAGCGCCTCTGGTTAAATTGAGCGTAGATGATGTGCCGGATTTTGAAGCGCAAATCCAAAGTCTTTTAGAAAGTTTTCATTCGATTGATTTTCCTGTTGAAGAAAAGGAATTGCTTTCGTGCATCCAATCAATTGTACCCCCGCACCTTCCATCCTTACGGTTTGGGCTGGAAATGGCGGTTTTGGATTTGATACAAGGTGGGAAAAAGCGCTTCTTTCCTAATTCATTTTTTGACTCTCAAAAGCCCATTCCAATCAACGGTTTGATCTGGATGGGAACCAAGGACTTCATGCGTCAGCAAATTGATCTTAAGATTTCACAAGGGTTTTCTTGCATCAAAATGAAGATAGGCGCAATAGATTTTGAACAGGAGTTGAATTTGCTCAAATATATTCGCTCAGAATTTGGTAAAGATGATTTAGTCCTCCGAGTCGATGCAAATGGAGCATTTTCTCCTGCGGAAGCAATGGATAAATTGGGAAAGCTGGCTGAGCTGAATATTCATAGTATTGAACAGCCCATACGTGCAGGGCAATGGGAGGAAATGGCGAAACTCTGTGAAAACACCCCTTTGCCCATTGCGCTCGATGAGGAATTGATTGGGGTAGTTCAAAAAGCTGAACTTTTGGATCAAATCAAGCCACAGCATATCATTCTAAAGCCAACCCTACTAGGCGGCTTTTTGGAAACAGAGAATTGGATTTCTGAGGCAGAAAAGCGACAAATGGGTTGGTGGATGACCTCTGCATTGGAAAGCAATATTGGCCTCAATGCAATAGCCCAATTAGCTTCTAAATTGAATCCTACCATTCCGCAGGGATTGGGTACTGGTCAGCTCTACCACAATAATCTCCAATCCCCCCTGGTTATTTCGGAAGGGGAAATCAAGTATGATTCGAGTATTCTTTGGGAAGAACCTTCTTAATTGGAAATACCGAATAAATAAACCGGTTTTGGGGCCTTTGTACTAAGGGAAATAGGGCTTAGTCTACCGGTTTCCTTATCCCGTTTAAATACCATAATATCTTCAGATGCTTGGTGTGCAACCAATACATAATTTCCATCAGGCGTTAGGTTGAAATTCCTCGGCATAACCCCTCCAGAAGGGACGTGCTCGACTAAGGCATAACTTCCATCGGTTTGCTTGGCAAAAACAGAAATGGTATTGGCATCTCCTCTATTTGAAGCATAGAGATGCTGACCATCAGGAGATACGCGAACTTCAGCGGCTCCAACTGTTCCTTCAAATCCTTCTGGTATTAAAGAAAGCCGTTGCTTGGAAGTTAATTTTCCGTTTTCATAGGAAAATACCTCAAGAACTGCTGTTAATTCTTGAACAACAAAGACCTCTTTTCCGTCCGGAGAAAAAGCTAAATGTCTAGGTCCATCTCCGGGAGTCATAGGGAATTCTTCAAAGAGACTGAGGGGCTCCTGATTTTCAGGATCGAATTGGTAGCTGTAGATTTTATCCGTTCCCAGATCTGCCACCAATAGAAATTTTCCATCTGGGCTAAAATTTGAGCTATGCACATGAGCGGACTCTTGTCTATCCAAATTTTTCCCACTTCCACTATGTTGCACAGTTTGACGGAGAGTCAGTTTTCCGTCTTCCTGAACCTCCAGGATTGCGAAATTCCCCCCTGAATAATTGCTGACGACAAGATACCCATTGTTATATTCCAAATGACAGGGATGGTTACCTTCAGAAGCGATCTTATCCAGTTGTATCAAGGATTGTTGATCCTTTTCCCATGCAAAACTTAGGACATTCCCACCTCTTGGACCTTCGATTTCTTCAAGTGAAAAAACTCGATTTCCATCCGCAAGAACAAAGGAAGGATTTTGAATTCCCTTTGCAATAGTCTCAATGGATAAGGATTTTTCAGTGGGGTTAAATGTCAAAATACCGATTCCTTCTTCTGGGCTATCGGTATAGGAGCCCACT
>JABXHZ010000451.1 GCA_013373335.1 Cyclobacteriaceae bacterium
ATTTATTGGCAGCAGGTATTTTAAATCACATTGCTCAGCAAAATTTAGAAATTCAGGTTATTGCCAGCCATTCCAATTATCGGGCAATTTGGGATCATAAGCGGAATTTGACGGACGAATTTGCACAGGAAATTATCCGAAGAAAGGGAATCATTGGCGTAAACTTTCTACGGGCCTTTTTGGACAATTCTGTTCCGGAGAGGCTTTTTGAACATATTTTACATGGATTTGAAATCGGAGGAGAAAACACCCAAAGTTTCGGAGCCGACTTTTTCTATACAGGGGATTTTCCGGATCCCACTAGGCATCCTTTTTACTTTCCCTTGGCCGAGAATGCTTCCAAATACCCAGAGTTACTGGATTCCCTGAAGGAATCGCTTTCTCCTATCCAATTGGAAAAATTGGCCTATCGAAATGTTCAAAATTTCTACCAAAACCTCTATTCCTGATGTCTTCTCATCACTTTGTTAAAGAGCAACAGGAACCGGCCGTTGTAATTCTTGATGTCAAAGGCTTTGATTGGGATCAAATTTCCGGACTATTTGAATGGGTTCCTACCGTATTGGTGGCAGAACCTGCTGTAGAGCAAGTTCTTTCCTGGGGAATTAAGATTGATGTGATATTGGCATCGGCAGCTTTTCAAAAGGAAAACACGTACCTGCTGGAGGAACAATACCCATTACGCTTTTTGGAAAGTGAGAATGATGAATTTGCTAAGGATGCCTTGCATTATTTGATGGCTTCCGATCACCGGGCTGCTCATTTGGTAGGATTTGAGATTTCCTATTATGAGGATTTGAGTCTATTTATGGAAAAAATGGATGTATGCATTTTTAATCAGGCCAGAAAGTATTTTCCAGTTAAATCCGGAGATTTGAAAAAGTGGTATCCCAAAGGAGAGTTGGAGCTATTTGGACAAAAAGGGCAATCCGTTCGAATTGAAAACCAAGAAGGAGTCCAAGAACAATTTCTCAACCCATCAAGCGCTTTTCACACGCAGGAAGGACTGAGTCATTTTTATTCGGAAAAGCTTTTTTGGATTGGAGAACCTTTGGCTTAAAGTTGCCGGGCAAGAATTTCCATCAATTGCTCTAAATACCGCTGATCATCTTGGTCAAAGTCGTTCAATTCATCACTATCCACATCTAAGACCAGTTGAACTTCCCCGTTTTTAAGCAAAGGAACTACGATTTCTGAACGGCTGGCGGAACTGCAAGCGATGTGACCCGGGAATAAATCTACGTCGGGTACAAGTTGGGTTTTGGCTTCCTTCCAAGCTGTACCGCAAACTCCTTTTCCAAAGTTAATCCTAGTACATGCTATAGGTCCCTGAAAAGGTCCCAAAACGAGCTGATCATTTTTTACTAGGTAAAACCCAACCCAAAAAAATCCAAATGCCTCCTTAAGTGCCGCGGTGATATTGGACAGGTTTGCATATAGGTCCGGTTCTCCATGGATAAGCGCCTCTATTTGTGGGAGCAAATTCTGGTATTTTTCAGCCTTGGTAGCTTTTTCGGGGATATATAAATTTTCAGCCATGGATGTAAAATGAAAGTAAATCGTCTTCTAATTGTATCTGAGAGCTCGGGGTAATAGGCATTACTGGAGCAGCGATTCCCTCACCAAATCGAACTTGGCTGGTAAACACCCGGGCCTCATCCCAAAGTTCAGCATTTAGAAATTTTTTCAGTACAAAAGCTCCTCCCTCTATGAGTACACTTTGAATTTTTCGCTGCTGAAGGTCGGCTAAAATCTCAGAAGGATGCATTTCTGCAGAGAGTTTAACAAAGGCCAAATTTTCGGATTCTTTGCTCTTTAAAGTGTTATAGCAAATCGTGGCCTGACTCTGGTCAAAAAGTTTAAGGCTAGAATCTAGGCTTAACTTTGGATCAAGAATTAGTCGAATGGGGTCTTTTCCTTCCCAGTCCCGCACATTTAAGCTAGGATTATCATAGAGCGCTGTATTTTTTCCAACCAAAATAGCATCTTCCTCTGCCCTCCATCGGTGCGCCTGCTGCCGGCTTAGGGCATTGGAAATCCATTTGGAGGAGTAGTCCTTTCGAGCTACAAAGCCATCTACAGTTTGAGCCCACTTCAGAATAACGTAGGGTCTATTTTTTTCGATCTGGGTAAAAAAACGTCGATTTTGCCAGCGAGCTTCTTGTTCTAAGAGCCCAGTTTCCACTTCTATTCCTGCATCTTGAAGAATTTTCACTCCTTTTCCTCCAACCAAAGGATTGGGATCCATAGCTGCAATCACTACTTTTTTTACTCCCTTCTGAACCAATAAGTTGGCGCAAGGGGGCGTCTTTCCAAAATGAGCACAAGGCTCCAGTGTGACATAAACCGTAGCTTTCGGAAAAAGACTGGTGTCCTGAACGGAATTAACGGCATGTACTTCCGCATGAGGCCCTCCATACTGTTGGTGATATCCTTCACCGATGATTTTTCCGTCCGCTACAATGACACAGCCTACGAGTGGATTAGGGCTAACACTGCCTTTGCCCAGTTCGGCCAATTCCAAGGCTCTCCGCATGTATGCAGCAGGATTTTCCATTAAGGTTTTGGTCTAAAGCTGACTCGGTCTAAGGTAAGACTTTCCCGATTTAAGACTTCTATTCCCATTAGGGTGTCTGCAAGGAATGCATCATCCTTAGGGTCTAAATAAATATCATAGATTCCTTCGGGAAGCCGAAACAAAAAGGATCCTGAGGAATTCGAATGGGTGCTGGTACTATCTCCATTTCGAATTGCAAAAATGGCAGGCTTCAGGCTGGTTTGGGTTATACTCCCCTTAAGTTCACCAAACTGTCCTGGATAGATGGTCTCGATTTTTGGGTCTAATTCGAAAGAAAAGGGTTCCGAGGAGATAGTCCGTATGGATTTTTCCAAATCAAAATCCAAAATCAAGTCATAGGAAAGACCCGCCTCCAAATTGAGTTCAGCATTTATTGGAACAAAGCTGTCCAAATCAGAGCTTAAGGGAATAGGGTAAGACTTTTCATTTTGCCAAAGACTGTGGTTGTTACCCAAACGCATTTCCATTCTAATGATTTGACCGGGAGGAAGTGTGCCACGACCCAAGAGCAGGACTTCCCCTGCTACCAAATCTGATACCCGCACGCGTTTATCCCCGAGTTCATAGGAAATGAAAAAAGACTGCTGCTCGGTATCCCGACCTTCTACATTCATCAGGACATCTACTCCGAGTATTTCTACAAAGACGGAATCATAAGCAGGAGGGGCATCCACTAGGACCAGATTGAGCAGAGCCTTGGGGCTCTCGTCACCACTTGAGCAGGCGACAAAGCTCATGGATAGAATAGAAAAAATAAAAAGGGCGTGGATTTTTCTCACGCCCAAATTTAGGTCAAAACTTTGATGGAATCGCGCTCTAATTCCAGAAAATTGAGATTTTGCCTTATTCAACCGGGATTAAAACGATGGGATCAGCGGTCGTAATTTTTCCTTCTTCCACCGCTACATCATTCAATTCCAAAGGCTGGAAAGATTCATTTGGAGTGACTTTTAAGGAATAATTGCCTGGCTCCAAACCTTGAATAACAAATGCTCCTTCCGCATTAGTAAATGTGGAGAAGGAATTCCCATTTTGGATAGCTTCTACAAGGATAGGTTGGGCTTCTGCGGGAAGAACCTGTCCCTGAATTCCTGCAGTTTCCTGCAAGAATGCCCGTAATACTGGCTTTAAGTTGATATTTCCTGAATTGCCTGCGACTATAATGGATTTAGCTACATCAAAATCTATGACGATTCCATAGGAATTTCCGGCTATAATCTCTTGATTCAATTTGATCTTCAGTCCGCTTTGCTGTGCAGAGGGAGTTTTTAACTCAAGTTCTTCTCCTCCTTTTACTACATAGTTGTTTTCGCCGAGGACAAGTCGAATTTGATTGATTCTTCCGGATTCAAATCCTTCCGATCCGATCAGGAAGGAATTTTCTCCGGTTAAATTCATCAGATTAACGAGTTGGCTACCTCCTTGAACCGGGATTTCTTCCCAAGTGGATTCA
>JABXHZ010000191.1 GCA_013373335.1 Cyclobacteriaceae bacterium
AAAAAAAGAGGGCCAACAGGCCCTCTAATAAGAATCATGATTCTCGATTATTTTTTTCTTAGTTCAAAGACATAGCTTCCCGCTACTGCCTGTATCCCGTTGATCCGTGCTCCAGGAGCTGGGATATTAAATTCCAATCGTAAATTATCTCCTGTTCGGGTAAATGAAATCTCTCGATTTGCAGCTGGCTTGCCTCCAGATAAGGTGAATTTGTCAAAATTGGTGCCTGAGAAGCTCCAATTTCCTGACGCATCGAAAAGATCATTGTTGTTTAAGGTGGTGTAGGTTTTGGAAGAACCTGAATTCATAATTAGTTCAAAATCTTTGTAAAAGTCGGTTACGTTTGTACCACTTCGGGTAACAGAACCTCCACCTGCAATTGCCCATGCTTGAGTTCCCGTTCCGGTAAGCGCTTCGATTGCAAGTTCTTCAGGAGTTTTTTGTGGAGGCTGTGGAGTAGGGTCTTCTCCACCACAAGCCCAAAAAAATGTGATTAATGAGGTGAATAAGAACCACCTACCAACTGTCTTCATCATACTTAATTCTATTAGAACTTTAAAATTAGCTATATCCCTTTAAGTTCAAAGCGGGGATTTTATTTATAATCTTCCAAAACCAATTTTTGTTGGCAAAAATCAAATTCTCTGGACTCATTGGAACAAACAATCAAAATCCGATTCATTTGATATTTGTCGACTAAGCTTTGGTACCAAGCTATTCCTCTCTTATCCAGATTGGAAGTTGGCTCATCCAGAAAAATGACTTCCGTTTCTGATAATAAAGCCAGCGCTAGCTTAAGTCGCTGTTTCATTCCTGAAGAAAATTGAGAAACAAATTTCCCATGATGCTCTTTTAAATAAACCAACTCAAGTATTTCTTCCAAAGAAATACCCTCAATAGGTCTCTTAAACTTGAAATGAAAATCCAATAATTCGGAGAGGGTGAATTCTTCTGGGAGTTCCAGGTAAGGCGCTGCGATACTCAGATGCCTAAACCAATCCGATTCATCTATGGATTTTCCATCCTTCCAATATTCAATTTTGCCTGAGCTTAGGGGTATGGAACCGGTTAGACACTTTAATAAAGTGGATTTGCCAGAACCATTACTACCAGTAATTGCTAAAGAATTTCCAGGTTCAAGATCAATCGAAAGGTCTTTGAAAATCCATTCGTATTGAAAGCGTTTGGCGGCTTCTACTACCTGGATTTTCATGGAAATTAGTTGATGTATCCTTTCATGACTCCCCGTTCGGAAGACCGAATGAAGTTTAAAATCTCATCCCGTTCCTTTGTAGCAGGGAGGTTAACTTCTATTTCTTCCAAAGCTCTGGAATTATTCATACTGTTCAAAAAGAGATAACGATAGACTTCCTGAATATGGGAGATGGTCTCTGAAGTGAAGCCTCTTCTTCTCAAGCCAAGGGAATTGACTCCAGCATAAGAAAGGGGTTCGCGAGCGGCTTTGGTAAAAGGAGGGACGTCTTTTCGTACCAAAGAACCTCCAGAAATCATTGCGTGCATGCCTATTTTCACAAATTGGTGAATAGCACTAGAGCCACCGACAATAGCCCAATCATCAATGGAAACATGTCCTGCAATTTGAACGGAATTCGCAATAATCACATTGCTGCCAATCACGCAATCATGTGCCACATGAACATAGGCCATCAAAAGACAATTGCTTCCGATTACGGTTGTTTGTTTGTCAACCGTTCCACGACTGATGGTGACACATTCCCGAATAGTCGTATTATCCCCAATCACAACTGTGGATTCTTCTCCTTGGAATTTTAGGTCTTGGGGAATTCCAGCAATGACAGCTCCAGGGAAAATCTTGCATTTTTTACCAATTCTTGCACCAGGAAAGATGGTCACATTTGGTCCAATCCAAGCGTCATCGCCAATAACCACATCCTCATGGATCATGGTAAATGGATCAATTTTTACATTTTTGCCAATCTTGGCGTCCGGGCTGACATGTGCAAGTGGGCTGATCATGATTCCTTACGGGTTATACTGGCTGTCATGACCGCTTCACATACAAGAGTATTGCCTACATAGGCTTCACCTCTCATTTTGGCGATTCCACGACGAATAGGAGCCAAAAGTTCACATTTAAAAATCAAAGTATCCCCCGGGAGCACCATTTTTCTAAACTTACAACTTTCAATACCCAAGAAATAGGTCCAGTAGTTTTCGGGGTCATCTACTGTGCTCAATACTAAAATCCCTCCAGTTTGGGCCATAGCTTCTACCTGCAAAACTCCCGGCATCACAGGATTTCCTGGAAAATGTCCCAAGAAAAACGGCTCATTCATGGTTACATTTTTTACCCCTGCTACTACCGTATCATCCAAATAGATGATTTTGTCCAAAAGCTGAAATGGATAACGATGAGGAAGGATATTGCTGATTTGATTGATGTCCATCACCGGTGGCAGCTTAGGATCATAGTAGGGGATATGCGAAGTCGAGGATTTCTCCATGGCTCGCTTTATTTTCTTTGCAAAAGCCACATTGGCAGCATGTCCAGGTCGGGCTGCTAGAATTTGGGCTTTCAATGGTCTTCCTACTAATGCTAGGTCTCCTACTACGTCTAATAGCTTATGGCGGGCCGGTTCGTTTCGG
>JABXHZ010000213.1 GCA_013373335.1 Cyclobacteriaceae bacterium
AAAACACTGACCGATCTGAATGCTCTTGCAGATGAATACCTCCGACTTAGTTATCATGGATTGCGGGCTAAAGACAAAAGTTTTTCAGCTGAATTCAAAACCGATTTTGACCCAAATCTTCCCAAGTTGGAAGTGGTCTCCCAGGATATCGGAAGGGTACTTCTTAATCTGATCAACAATGCTTTTTATGCGGTGAATGAAAAGGCCAAATCAGGCATTGATGGTTATTTACCCGAAGTAATTGTTTCTTCAAGAAAGACAGAAACTGGAATTGAAATTTCGGTAAAAGACAATGGCAACGGAATCCCAGACTCCGTCAAAGACAAAATCTTCCAACCTTTCTTCACCACCAAGCCAACCGGATCGGGAACGGGACTTGGATTATCACTATCTTATGATATCGTGAAGGCCCATGGTGGGGAGTTGAAAGTCGAGTCCGTGGAAGGGGAAAAAACAGAATTTTTGATCCAGCTTTTCGCTTAGGACAATTTTTTTTTCTTAGATTACTACAAATTTTTTTGGGTTTTTATACAATAAAATAAAGCTATGCCACAATTTAGATACTCATTTTTGAACCTGATAAAGGGAAATATGATTTTTTGGGTTTTTATAATCCTCATTTTTTATTCGAAGGAATCTTATTCTCAATCCAATGAAGAAATTGGGGTTCCACTGATCACGAACTATGAAACCTCTGAATATGGCGGAAATGGGCAGGTTTGGTCTATAATTCAAAGTGATGATCAATTAATGTATTTCGGGACCTCTACTGAAATCATGGAATTTGATGGGATCAATTGGAGACAAATAAGAAATCCCGATTATCCCACTGGCGTTTCCACCAGAGGCATGGTAATGGACGACGATGGGATTATTTTTTACATTTCTGGTGGTAGTTTTGGCTATCTCAAAAGAAACAAGTTTGGGGATCGAGTAGTAGAATCATTAAAACATCTTATCCCTGAGGATAAGCGGGATTTTGAAGAATTTTGGTCAGTTCAATTTGATGGGCAATACTTATACTTCCAAGCTAGAGAATACATTTTCAGATTAGACTATGATTTAGAAAAAGGAGATTTTGATATCAAAACCTATCCCGCTCAGGGAACATTTTCGCATGGCTTTATAATCCATGGCCAATATATGGTCCACGATATAGAGACAGGAATATATAAAATGGTGGACGGAGAACTTGAGTTCATGCCAGGTAGTGAAGTCACTGCTGGAGATAGGGTTTTCACTTTAGTGGAACATGTGGATAATCCCGAAACAGGCCAAAAACAGTTTTTAATAGGCCGTTTTTATCAAGAGATCTACAAGTTTGACGGAGAGAAGTTTGAGGTTTTTGATAGTGATCTCAACGCATATACAAAAACTAATTTGCTTTATAAAAGCGCCTTACTTCCAAATGGGAACCTAGTGGCCTCTATGATCGGAATGGGATTGGTTTTAGTAAATCAAGAGGGTAAACTGCTTAATATTCTTTCTGCTGATCAAGGGCTTCAAGACCCTTCAGTTTATTCTGTTTATGTGGACCATGACCAAACGGTTTGGGTTGGACTAGACAATGGAATTTCGAAACTGGCGCTCAATTCTCCCATTAGCACTTTTACAAAGAATCAAGGTATAAACTCAACCATTTATGGAATAACACGAGTAGCCGGACAACTTTATGTTAGCTCTTCAATCGGCCTTTACAAATTTGATGTGAAGACGAAAAAGTTTGTGCCAATTCCAGAATTAGGAAATATTCAGATCTGGAATCTTTTAGTTGACGGTGAGGATTTACTTGTTCCGGGAGAAGTTTTTTCAATGATTCGCGGAGGAAAAATTATCCCAATAGACCCCAACACCAATGGAGGGCAGGACCTCATGATTTCGAGTAGCCATCCCAATCTTTTATACATATCTGTTCCCGGTGGACTGAGGATTTTCGCTAGAAAAGGAAACTTTTGGGAAAAATATGCCGATTTACAAGGGTTACCAAATACGATTTGGACAATTGCTGAAAGTGAGGATGGCACACTTTGGGGAGGGACTCAAACCAATATGGCCTATCGTATTACTCCCGCATATGATGAAAACGGCCTTCCCGTAGTCAATGACTTTCAAATCAAAGAATTTGGTATTGAGGAGGGTTTGATTAATTCGGCCGGATTATTATATGCCATTAATGGGGAAATCTTTTTCCCAGCATTCGGGGCTAGCCTCCGCTATAATCCCGCTACGGAGTCCATTGTTCCAGATGATCGGTTTGGAATGATCCCAGATAACTTGGAGCTTTCTGAAGGTTTTTTTATGAAGGAAGACTCACAAGGTCAAGTTTGGATCCCGATTGGCAATAGGCTGAGACTAGCCATACCAGGGCCAGACAATACGTATATCCTAGAAGAAAATCTATTTAATGATTACCCTTGGCAAGGTGTGTTTGGACTTTATTCTGAGGATGATGGAATCGTCTGGATAGGAAGTGGACAGGGTTTGCTTCGGTATGATCGCTCCATATCTTCTGTATCCAGGGAAAATTTTCCAGTATTGATGCGAGGAATTTATGCTGGAGCGGATACTTTAAATCATTTGAGAAAAAAAGCTGAAGACAATTTGGAGTATTCTCAAAATTCTATTCGTTTTACTTATGCTGCCCAATTCTATCAGCAAGAACAGCGGACCACCTACCAAACCTTTTTGGAGGGATTTGAGTCTGACTGGTCAGATTGGAATAGAAGCGTATATAAGGAATACACCAATCTTTCGCCAGGTACATATACCTTCCGAGTCCGAGCTAAAAATGTTTTCAATGATGTAAGCGAAGAAGCATCCTATACTTTTACAATCATCCCTCCCTGGTACAGTACATGGTGGGCATATATACTTTATGCTTTAGCCGTAATCATTCTAATTCGTTTGATTTTAAAATGGAGGTTGAGTCAGCTTCGTGAAAAACAAGAATTACTGGAAAAAACGGTAGCTGACAGGACACAAGAGCTCAGTCAACGGGTATCCGAACTCGCTGTATTGAATGGTGTGCAAAATGGACTTGTAAAAGAAATTCATTCGGAGGGAATCTATGAATTGGTAGGTGAAAAACTGAGAACTCTTTTTGATACCCAAAGTGTCATCATTCGATCTTTTGATTTAAAAGCTGGTCAAGAACATTGGCAGTATTCCATTGAGCGAGGAGAGAGACAGTACACAGATCCCCGTCCAATTAACTGGGCAAATAAACAATTGATAGAAACCAAAGCTCCATTGGTGATTAACAAAGATTATGTCGCCACTGCACAAAAATATGGAGGCAAAGGGGTAAGTATAGGAATCGCCCCAAAATCTGCAGTCTTTGTTCCCATAATGGTTGGTGATAATATCAAGGGTTCTGTTAGCCTTCAGAATTTAGATAAGGAATGTGCCTTCAGTGATTCTGAAGTAAAACTTCTAAGTACCATCACCAATAGCTTGGGGGTAGCTTTGGAAAATACCCGCCTTTTTGACGAAACAAATCGCCTTTTGGAAGAATCTACCCAAAAGGCAAATGAATTGTCTGTGGTAAATAGGGTCACTAAAGCTCTTGCCTCCTATGTGTCATTAGACGAAATCATTCATCTTGTGGGAGATCAGATGAAAGAGCTGTTTAAAGCAAATATTGTGTATTTAGCTCTTCTGGATAAAAAATCCAATATTATCAATTTCCCTTACCAATTCGGAGATAATATGCCTCCTCAAAAGCTTGGGGAAGGACTTACCTCTAAAGTCCTAAATACTGGAAAGCCACTACTGATTAATAAAGCTGTAGAGGAAATGACCACAAAATTAGGAGCTACCAGATTAGGGATACCATCAGCTTCCTATTTGGGTGTTCCCATTTTTCAGGGAAAAGAAGCTATAGGAGTCTTGAGCGTACAAAGTACTGAATTAGAGAACCGCTTTGATGAAAATGATTCAAACCTTCTGTCAACCATTGCTTCTTCTGTTGGAGTAGCGATTAATAAAGCTCAACTTTTTGAGGAAGTTATCGCGTCCAAAAAGGCTGCAGAACAAGCGAATGAGGCAAAAAGTGCCTTTCTTTCGACAGTCAGCCATGAATTAAGAACCCCTCTTACTTCTGTTTTGGGCTTTGCCAAAATCATTCAGAAAAGACTAGAAGAAAAGATTTTCCCATTAGTGGATCGGAGTGACTCCAAAACGGATAGAACTATCAATCAGGTTTCTGAAAACCTTAAGGTTGTTATTTCTGAAGGGGAAAGGCTTACCTCCCTAATCAATGATGTATTGGATTTGGCAAAAATTGAAGCTGGAAAAATGGACTGGAGTCAAGAGGAAGTTTTCATTCCAGAAGTGGTCGAGCGTGCAATCGCTTCAACAACTTCTCTATTTGACCAGAAGAGGTTAAAACTGATTCGGGATATCGATTTGAGCGTTCCAAAAATCACTGGAGATACTAACAAACTTATTCAGGTAGTAATCAATCTAATTTCGAATGCGGTCAAGTTTACCGATAAAGGCTCTGTTACCTGTAAAGTGAAACAGGTTGGTAATGAAATTATCACCAGTATCCAAGACACAGGAATGGGAATCACCAAAGAAGATTTCGGAGCCGTATTTGAGCAGTTTAAACAAATCGGAGGAGACACCCTAACCGATAAGCCTAAAGGAACTGGCCTTGGCCTCCCAATTTGTAAAGAAATTGTAGAACATCATGGAGGGAGAATCTGGTTAGAAAGTGAAGTCGGAGAAGGCACCACATTTTCATTTGCCATTCCTTTTGTGAAAAAAGATATCCCAGGAGTAAACAGCGGGCCTATTCATCTCAATGAGTTAGTCAAGCAATTGAAGGAGCAGATGGCTTTTTCTCAACTTAAATCAGCAGGTAAAAATGCCCACATTTTGATTGTGGATGATGAAGAGTCCATTAGATCTCTTCTGCGGCAGGAACTAACTGATGCCGGCTACTTGACGTCCGAAGCAAGTAATGGGAAACAGGCAATTGAATCTATTAGAGAGCATCGTCCCGACCTGATTATTTTGGACATCATGATGCCGGAAATTAATGGATTCGATGTAGCTGCCATTCTGAAAAATGATCCTCAAACGATGGATATTCCAATAATTATCTTGTCAATTGTCCAGGACAAAGCAAGAGGTTTCCGAATCGGTGTAGATCGCTATTTGACCAAGCCTATAGATACCAGTCAGTTATTTGAGGATATAAGTGCATTACTCGAACAAGGAAAATCCAAAAGAAAAGTTATGGTAGTAGATGAGGATAGTGCTGCCATACGGACCTTAACTGAAGTCCTTCAAGCCAAAGGATACCATGTAGTTGAATCGGATGGAAAGGAGCTGGTTGAAAAAGCCAAAGAAACACAGCCTGACATTATCATACTTAACTCTCTCCTATCCTCCGACGAAGAAATCGTTCAAACCTTACGCTTTGAAAAGGGATTGGAGAATGTTTTGTTTTTCATTTATCAATAAAGGAATCTTAAAAAGTAGAATTTATAAATCTAAATCATGTCAAAAAAAATCTTAATAGTAGATGATGAGGCCCATATCCGAATGCTCATCGAGCAAACGCTCGAAGAACTAGAGGATGAGGGTGTAGAATTTTTTACTGCTGAAAATGGAGAAATGGCCTTAGAAGTAATCAACATAGAAAAGCCCGATCTAATATTTTTGGATGTAATGATGCCCAAAATGAACGGGATGGAAGTATGCCGAAGAGTAAAGCAGGAAATGGGCTTAACCGATATTTATATTGTTTTACTGACTGCAAAGGGCCAAGAATCAGATCGTCAAAAAGGTTTAGATGTAGGAGCCGATGTATATATGACTAAGCCTTTCGATCCCGAATTATTATTGGAAAAAGCTCGGGAAGTACTCGAATTGCCTTAGGAATTAGAAACTCTAAAATAGATTTCAAAAATTTTTCCATGGCAAAACTTTCAATTAAAGCATTATTTGGGCGAAATGGGCCTTTGAAAACTTGGTTAGACAATTGGTGTAACCAAAATCAGGTTAACCTTTGTATTACCGATAATACGGATACGGTAATTTATGGTAGTCAAGACCATGAGGATTTTAAACAGTCCATTCCAATAATTTTTGAAAATGCCACTCTTGCCAATGTATCTAGTAATAGTAATCTGATAAATCAGGTGGCTGGAGTTTTGACCATGCTGATTACAAAGGAGGGAGAGAAAAGAAAATTAGGGGCTGAAGTACTTCACCTTTATCAGGAGCTCAATATTATTTACAGCTTCGCAGAGAATTTAGGGGAAGCCATTTCTTTGGAAGCAATTGCAGGGATTACACTAAATCATTCCATGAATTCTATCCCTGCAAATGCCGGCGCAATTGTCCTTTTGGATGAATACCAAAGGGCATTAACAGTTCCTGCCATTTCGGGTGAAAAGTTGATTGACTCCAGTCTTTTAGAGAATAATTTTTCTCTTTTGCTTCGATTTGGTCTAAATGGACAATCCGCAATTATCACCGATATCGCTGAACTCAAAGATCGCGGATTGATTGCCAAAAATGTAACTAGCTTAATTTATGCTACCCTGAAGGGCAAAGACCGAATTCTCGGCGCAATCATTCTGGTAGGAACCCTGACGGATCAGTTTACCGCAGCACATCTAAAGCTCCTAGTGACCTTGGCTTTACAATCCTCATCAGCCATGGAATCTGCCTTACTTTTTGAGAAAAATATCCGGGAGATTAAAATGCGGGAAGAGGCAATGCTCCGCATCAATGAAGTAATTAGAAAGTTTGTACCCAATGAATTTATTTCCTCATTAGGAAAGGAAAATATTACCGATGTTAGACTAGGTGACCAAGTTGAAAAAATTGTTACCGTTCTTTTCACGGATATTAGGGATTTCACCACCCTTTCAGAACAAATGAGTCCAGAGGAAAACTTCCGGTTTGTTTCTTCTTTCAATGAAGTGCTTGGTCCCATTATCCGGAGCCATCGTGGATTTATCAACCAGTATTTGGGGGATTCAATCATGGCTATTTTTCCAATTCAACCAGAGGATGCCTTACTCGCAGCGATCGAAATGCAGCGGGCTGTTAGAAATTTAAATCAGCAACGAACCCAAAAAGGAGAACTTCCTATTCATGCAGGAATTGGAATGCACACTGGTTCGTTAATTATGGGTATTACCGGCGACGAACATCGATTGGATGCGGCCACCATAAGTGATACCGTAAATACTGCTGCACGGATAGAAAGTCTTACAAAACATTATAAATCCTCCCTATTACTAAGTGCAGAAACCTTCAAACGAATACCGGAACCATCCAGATTTACCTTCAGAAGACTTGGGAAAGTCCTTCTTAAGGGGAAAAATAATGTGCTGAGTGTAGTTGAATGTATGAATGGAATGGAAGAAGCTTTGGCTTCAGCAAGGAAAAAAAATATGGGTGATTTTGACATGGCTATGGAGCTATATCAACAAGGGCAGTTTGAATCAGCTGTCCAATTATTCAGCAAGGTATTAGCTTCGGATGAGAAGGATCACACGGTAAAGGTATTTTATGAAAAAGCAAAAAGATATCTCGCCGAAGGGGCTCCAAAAAACTGGAATGGTGCTGATGAGATGCTTTATAAATAACCTAACAAAATCTCTTCCCATGAAAAAAATGTATGTTTTTGTTTTAGAGAAATGTTGGAGCTAAACAAAGCGAGCTGGGAAAATTTTTCCCTGATCTGAATGGTTTTCAGACTCCCTCAAAGACAAAATCTTCCAACCTTTCTTCACCACCAAGCCAACCGGATCGGGAACGGGACTTGGATTATCACTATCTTATGATATCGTGAAGGCCCATGGTGGGGAATTCATGGTGGATACAGAGGAGGGTTCAGGTACTGAAATTAAAATTCTGATACCGAAATAATTACCAACCAATATGCAGCTTATGAAGAAGCTTTTATTCGCTCTTTCTTGGATTTGCTTGATTTCTGCTGAGATATTGGCTCAAAATCATTCTGAGATTGGATTCCCTGCAATCAGTAACTTTAGCCCCAAAGAGTACGATGCCTTTCGCCAAAATTGGGCAATTGCTCAGGATGATCGGGGAATAATGTACTTTGGAAATACCGATGGATTGTTGGAATATGACGGGAACTCTTGGCAGCTGTATACGATCCCGAATAAATCGGCCATACTGGGTATTGCTTTTGGGGAGGATAAAAAGTTATATGTAGGAGCACAAGCTGACCTGGGCTATTTTTTACCCGATCCATTCGGACAAATGAAGTTCACTTCTCTTCTTGACTATATTCCTGAAAGTAGCCGTGATTTTTCAAACGTCACTGAAATCCATGTCAATCAGGGAAAAGTATTCTTCAATAGTGAAAAGTACCTACTGATTTGGGATATTGAAAAAAGAGAATTTCAAATAATCCCCTCGGAAAATGGATTCCATATTCTCTTTAAGGTAAATGAAAACATTTATGTACGAGAATGGGGAGTAGGATTAAAAATTTGGGAAAACAACAAACTTACACTGGTCCAGGGAGGAGAATTATTTGCTAATGAACGCATCTATTCTTTATTACCTTTCATTGCTGAACCGGAGTCACTATTACTGGTGACTCGAACCATGGGGATTTTTAAGTATGTTGATTCTACCTTCATCCCATTTGAAACCGAAGTACAACAGTTCATAAAAGAAAATTTAATCTATCTCCCGGGAACCGTACTTCAAGACGGCAATATGCTATTGAACACCTTGAATGGCGGGAGTATTTTGATTGATCAAGAGGGAAATGAAGTAGCTAGATACAACCATGAGATCGGAATCATTAACAATACGGTCTATTTTTCCTATCAAGATAAAGCCGGAGGTATTTGGCTGGCTACAGAAAATGGAATTTCAAGAATAGATTACGCTTCCCCGATAAGCTATTTTGATTCCAGAAGTGGAATCACCACCTATTCCCATGACATCATCCGCCATGAGGGCACCATTTATGCAGGTACCGCAAACGGAATTTTCACGCTTGATCCATCCACCTCCATTTTCCATCAACTCAATAACTTTAACAAACAATCCTGGACTTTTTTAGAAGTTGAGGATGATTTATTGATTGGATCGGCAGATGGTTTATTTAAAATCAAATCAGGAAATCTTATCCCAATAAAACGAACTATTGAGAATGAGTTTTTAGTCAATGAATTGATTCAATCTAGTGTTAATCCAAGTCGAATTTTTGTTGGCGTAAACAGCGGAATATGGTCTATGGTGAAAAATGGACCAAATTGGGTTGAAGAGGGTCAAATTTTGGAAGTTTTCGACCAGCCAACCTCGCTCCAAGAGGATGAGAATGGAAATTTATGGATGGGAACTTTTTCGAATGGATTATTTAAAGTCAGTTTCCCTAACATCGATGGCGATTCACCGCTCATCCAAGATGCAGTCATCGAAAATTATGATGATAAAAATGGTCTGCAAGACGGAATTGTCTACGCCAAGAAACTCAATGGGAAAATGTACTTTGGAACGACCGACAGCATTTACCAGTACGATGAAAGTGAAAATCGCTTTTTAATTGATACAACAGATAATCTGGTAGCCACTTTTTATGAGCTCAAGGCCAACCAAGACCGGGTTCCCCTAACCGAGGATTTATTGGGTCGTGTCTGGCTTGGAAATAAGAAAACGATCGCAATTGGAGAAGTAAAAGAAGAAACTAACTGGGAATGGACTACTTTTCCTTTTAGACGGATTTCGGATGAAGCAATTTATTCCATTTATGCAGAAAAAAATGGACTTACTTGGTTTGCCTCAGGTGAGGGCTTTATCAGATATGATTTTGGTAAAAAAAATAGTTCCCCCCAGGAATTTACGACTCTTATACGTGCAGTTTCTAACGGCAATGATTCTATTATTGCTTTAGGAGGAAATCAGGAATACTCCCAGATACCGGAGCTTAAATTTAAAAATAACGCCTTAAAATTTCGTTTTGCAGCAACAAGCTATGAAAGGAAAAACGCCAATCAATTTTCTACATTTCTAGAAGGTTTTGATGACTCTTGGTCACCTTGGTCAGTAGAAACACAAAAAACCTACACCAATTTATCTCCGGGAGAATATACCTTTCAAGTTAAAGGAACAAACCTACTGGGCTATGAAAGCCCAATTGCAAGTTATTCTTTCATCATTCTTCCTCCCTGGTATAGGACTTGGTGGGCCTACCTCATTTATGCTTTTCTGTTAGGTAACATCATTGTTGCCATCGTTCAGATTCGTGCCTACTATCTGAAAAAAGAAAATCGGATTCTAGAGGAGAAGGTACAACATCGAACAAAACAGCTCAAGAAATCAATTGAAGATCTTAAAGCTGCTCAAGCTCAACTCATCCAAGCTGAAAAAATGGCCTCACTTGGGGAGTTGACTGCAGGAATCGCCCACGAGATTCAGAACCCCTTGAATTTTGTCAACAACTTCTCCGAATTAAACAAAGAATTGATTGCCGACCTGAAGGAGGAAATCGAAAAAGGTGATTTGGAAGAAGTAAAACTGATTGCCGATGATATTGAAAGCAATGAAGAAAAAATCAACAATCATGGAAAACGAGCAGGAGCCATCGTCAAAGGAATGTTGGAACACAGCCGTTCGAATTCCGGAGAGAAAACTCTGACCGATCTGAATGCTCTTGCAGATGAATACCTTCGATTAAGTTATCATGGATTGCGGGCTAAAGACAAAAGTTTTTCAGCTGACTTCAAAACCGATTTTGACCCAAATCTTCCCAAGTTGGAAGTGGTCTCCCAGGATATAGGAAGGGTCCTTCTCAATCTGATCAACAATGCTTTTTATGCGGTGAATGAAAAGGCAATATCGGGAATTGATGGCTATTCACCCGAGGTAATTGTTTCCTCAAAAAAGACAGAAACTGGAATTGAAATTTCGGTAAAGGACAATGG
>JABXHZ010000428.1 GCA_013373335.1 Cyclobacteriaceae bacterium
CCAGAAATAGATTTATTTACAGAAGAAGCACACTATTGGCTGTGGTCTCAGCACTTGGCCTGGCATTATTATTCCAAACCTCCTTTAATTGCACTTTTCAATTACCTAAGCACATCCATTTTTGGCATTAACGAACTTGCTGTCAGAATTACGCCTGCTATTTTAGGAATTGGCACAGCTGGACTTACCTTTTTGTTGACAGATTTTTTATTTCACTCCAAAAAGCAAGCCTTCTGGGCCAGTTTGATACTTTCATCCATGCCCTTTTTTCAAATTTTTTCAACCTTCCACCTTACAGATTCAGAGGTGACCTTTTTTGGATTATTGTGTTGGTTTTTACTCGCAAGAGCCTTGGACAAAAAGACTTGGTATGGGTGGGTAATTGCAGGCTTCGCAGGAGCCCTGGGCCTTGCCTCTAAACCTATCTTGGTTATAATCATCCCGTGTTTTGGTTTTTACTTGCTTTTAACCAAAAAGTTGGATTCGAATCTTAAGGAACTCATTCTTTTTAGCTTGATTTTCCTTATAGGCTTTTTGCCTAGTTTGATTTGGAACCTTGGGAACGAATATCAAACCTTCAAACATATAGCTACTTTGGGTGGGATTCATGGAGAAAGTTCCATTCAGGGGTTTGGTGAAGCATTTCTAAGTTTTTTGGCATACCTAGTAGGTCAATTTGGAATACTTTCCATTTTCCTTTTGCCCTTGTGTATCCTATGTTTCCGGAAATTCAAATGGGGCGATCCAAAGCAACTTTTTTTGATTCTCCCAGCTATTGTTTCGTTCTCCACCTTTCTTGTAATGAGTTGGGTGACTTCAGTGGAGGTGAATTGGCCAGCCTTTAGTTACCCTACCATAGCCATTGTTTTGGCTTATGGAGTTGAAAAAGGGCCTGATAAGTGGGAGAAATTCAGAAATTGGGGGGTAGGCTTTGGGCTTTTAATGTTTCTTCTTTTGATTCTTCCTGATCATTCAAACTGGAAGAAATTTTCCGGAATCGAAAAAGTTGAAATACCAGTATTTAAGCGATTGGCAGGTTATGAGCAATTGGCCTCACGGATAAATTTTCTACAAGATAGTTTGGGGATGGAAGCGTCCTATTTTTTTTCTGAAAGTTATCATACTTCATCCGAAATGGCTTTTTACCTTTCTAACCTTCTTCCCACTTACCAAATCAATACTGGAGACAGAAAATCCCAATTTGACCTTTGGGAAGGAATAGAGACTGAAATAGGAAAGCAAAAAATAGGCGTCTTTGTAAGTTTTCATCAAGATTCGCCTGGAATGGTCACAAAATTTGATGAGCTATTGTATGAAGAAGAGTTTCCGGTCTATTTTAGGGACGTCTACCTTCGGTCAACAAAAATCCAATTTTGGAGAAATCTACAGGAATATCATCCCGTTTATAATGATTCCTATTGATTGTTATTTGGGATCAGGAAATAGTATTTTTTTCCCGTCTCACTCAAAATACTATCAAATTCATTGGTCCCCAATGTTTGGATCAAATCGGGAATAGCTTTTGAACTCCAGTTGATCGTTTCGCTATAAACCTGGAATTGATTGGAATCTATAGAGTCCAAATATAAGTCTTCCAAAATAAGGTAATTGTAATCCTTCATTTGCATTTTCCAATTTGCCCGATCCAAATTGATCAATTGAGTTTTCGGATAGAGGGAAATTCGGATTTTGGACCCAACATGCTCATTTCCTCTGAAAGCTATGACCTTGGGTGCCATATCATACATTTCCTGAAGTGCTGGTTTGAGCTGTTGTCCTTGATGTGGAAAGGAAATCAAAGAAGTAAATAGGGTATAGCTCAGGAAAATCAATAAATAAGAATAAGCAATGGCTTTTGGGAGCTTATTACCACTTCTGATCAATTTTGCCAAATAGAACAAAACAACAAGAATGAATGCTAATCTAAACCAAATAAAATGTCCCTTGATTCCCAAATAAACTCCTGCCAGAACTAATACCACATTGAGGGAGTAGAAAATCAAAGCAGCTGCAGTCAGGCCTCGTTTTCGGATTTCAAATTCCCCTTTGATAAGAATCCAACCTAGGTAAACGGCAAGAACGGGAGCTACGGGCAAAAGATAGCGCTCATAGAATTTGCTGGTTAAAGCGCCCATCCCAAGAATAGCCAATCCCCAAAGCAAGGCAAAGCCTGCGAATTGGGGGTTTTCTTTCCAAGACTTCGAGAGGGTTGATTTGAAATTTGGGAAAGTGAATGAAATCCAAGGGATGAACATAACAATCAAAAGTCCTAGGGCCGTCAGTCCATGTTTGATTACCAACAATGCTTTTGACGCTACCCGTATGCCTACCTGATCTCCCAAAAAGCTTTCCAAATAAGTTGGCCCATGCATGATCCACATTGCCACAAACCAAAATAAGGCAACGATCAAGCTTACCAAAAGGGAAGGGATATGGACAAGTGTTTTGAGGGCAGTTTTCTTCCATGGGTTAAAAATCAGGTAAAGAATTCCGATTCCTCCCAAGGCTGCGGC
>JABXHZ010000345.1 GCA_013373335.1 Cyclobacteriaceae bacterium
AGAATTTATAGAAGATTCAGTAGCAAGTGCTAAAAAAGCCAAAATGTTAGCCGCTGCAGATAGTGTAGCAGCCTTAAAATCACAAGGTGAAGCTGCAGTTAAATTGGCTGATTCGCTGGCGAAAGCTGAAAAACAACGCATTGATTCTCTGTTTAAAGCTGATAAGGAATTAGCCAAAGCGGACAGCATCTATAAAGCTCAACAAAAAGAAAAAGAAAGCTATAAGCCTGACGAGTATCAGGTCAAAGTATATTTCGCCAAAGACACTCCTGCTGGAAAAATCCTTCTTAAAAATGCACGGGTCATTACCATGAAGGAAGATGAGGTCATTGAAAACGGGGACATTCTGATTGAAAATAATAGAATCAAAGCCGTAGGTCCTACAGGAAGCCTCGATGCATCTGGGGCGGAAATCGTGGACTTATCCGGCAAAACGGTCACTCCGGGCTTTGTTGACACCCATGCTCACATGTGGCCTACTTGGAATCTCCATAAAAATACCGTTTGGATTTATGCAGCAAATCTTGCCTATGGAGTAACCACTACCCGTGATCCACAGACAGCAACAACCGATGTCTTGACTTATGCAGATATGGTAGAAGCTGGAATGATCCCAGGCCCAAGAGTGTATTCAACAGGACCTGGAGTAGGGTATTGGATGTATAATCTCAAGTCACTCGAGCAAACTAAGAATGTCCTGAAACAATATTCTAAGTATTACAATACGCAATACATCAAAATGTATTTGGTGGGTAACCGACAGCATAGACAATGGGTCATCATGGCTGCCAAAGAGCAAAAATTGATGCCTACTACAGAAGGTGGTCTGGATTTCAAACTGAATATGACACAATTATTTGATGGGTATCCAGGGCATGAGCACGCTATTCCGATTTACCCACTGTATTCTGATGTAACAAGAACCATTGCCGAAAGTAAAATGGCTGTAACCCCAACCCTTCTGGTGGCTTATGGGGGTCCTTGGGCAGAGAATTACTATTACACGACAGAAAGTCCCCTACATGATCCGAAGCTAAACCGCTTCACTCCCTACAATGAGATGAATTCCAAAGCTCGAAGGAGAGTGGGAAGTCTAGGAGGATGGTTTGCTCCTGAAGATCATGTCTTTGAAGATCATGGAAGAGGGATCAATGATATCGTTACCCAAGGAGGATTAGCTGGTGTAGGTTCTCACGGACAATTGCAAGGGCTTGGTTACCACTGGGAACTTTGGTCTGTGGCAAGTGGAGGAATGAGCAATATGGATGCACTTCGTACAGCCACAATCTTAGGAGCAGAGGCTTTGGGCTTAGATCAGGAATTAGGTAGTATCGAAAGCGGGAAATTGGCAGACTTGGTCATCTTATCGGAAAATCCATTGGAAAATATCCGAAATACGAATACCATCACTCATGTAGTGAAAAATGGTCGGGTTTACGATGGAGATACCCTGGATGAAATTCTACCAAATCCTAGAAAACTGGATGTAAGTTCATGGACTAAGGTGGCACCGAAAGTCACCACTAGCTTAGACTATTAATCATGATCAGCTATCCTGAAAATTCAGGATGGCTGATTGTATTCAATCCAAAAATTCATCTATTACCCTAAAATATTTGAATTCTTTCTTGGTAAACTACTAAATTATTATTTTCTTAATTCTACCTTATTGAAAACCACCCTTTTGAAAAGGATTTATTCAAATACCCGTGAGGATTTTATCATTTAACCAAAAAGGATGAAACAACCTTCGAAACAACCCATCGATTGGAAGGCCATCCTTTCACCTCACTCGCTTGCCTATACCATTGCAGGAGTTGCTTTAGCAGCCATTGCATTAGAGGCATTCATGCTCCCCAATAGCTTTTTGGATGGAGGAGTAACTGGTATTGCCATTTTGGTCAACCTAGGATTTGGTATTGATCTAAATTTACTTTTGGTTCTTTTGAACCTTCCGTTTTTATTCATGGCTTGGCGAATGATAGGTAAAACATTTGCTATCCAAAGTGGGATGTCCATCTTTCTGCTGACCATCGTGCTACACTTTTTGGAAGTTCCCACAGTTACGGATGACAAGGTCTTGATTGCGGTCTTTGGGGGATTTTTAATGGGAACAGGTATTGGTCTAATTATCCGAGGAGGAGGATTAATTGACGGTTTTGAAGTTATCACAGAGTATTTTCACAAGAATTCGGCATTAACTGCAAGTGAGATAACCGTATTCCTCAATTCCTTGATCATGCTCTCGGCAGCCTTTGTTTTTGGGATAGAGCCTGCTATGTATTCAATTTTAACTTATTTTACTGCTATAAAGACTACTGATTATGTAGTTGAGGGCTTTGAAGAGTATACAGCGCTAACAATTATTTCCAAAGAACACGAATTGGTCAAAGAATTGATAGTAAAAGATTTTAAGAAGGCAATTTCAGTATATAAGGGTGAAAGAGGGTATCTTCCAGAAACCTTCCACATCCACCATCCGGTAGACATTATCATGACAGTGGTTACTCGGTTGGAAGTGCATAGACTGAAATTAGCAATTCAAGAAATAGACCCGAAAGCTTTCTTCTACGTGCAAACCATCAAGGAAGTCAAGGGTGGTGTCATCAAAAAAGTGGGGAAAAAGCACATATGATTGACTTTAAACAAATAGAAAAACGCGTTTATCAGGATATTCTGGAACAGCTTCCGGAATACCTGACATACCACAATCTGGCTCATACCCAATATGTGACCGAAAAGGCCCTGTTTTTAGCCGGAATTGAAAAAATTAGCGAGTCAGACATAGAACTCCTTCGACTCGCAGCACTGTTTCACGATACTGGTTTTATTGAAAATCCCAAGAATCATGAGGAAATAGGATGTGGTATTGCTAGCAATTACTTAAAGGGTCATATTTCAGAAAATGATTTGAAAAAAATTCATGGGATGATCATGGCCACGAAAATCCCCCAATCCCCTACAAACCAATTGGAGCGAATTATGGCAGATGCCGATTTGGAATACTTGGGAACAGATGATTTTGAACGCCAAGGAAATGCGCTTTTTGAAGAATTGAAACATTTCAATCCCTCCTTCTCAGAGCAGGCTTGGAATGAACTTCAGTTGACATTTTTGGAAAAGCATGAATACCACACCGATTACTGTAAAAAGAACCGGGAACCTAAAAAGCAGGAAAATATTGAGTCAGTTCGCGAAAAATTAAAGGTGCTCTAATCCTGCACGGCTTGGTAAATTAAATCAAACACTTCTACAGGTTGAATTTTTTCTGATTTCAAGAGTGTTCCGCTTCCAACAAAAATCGGTTTATCGGCATCTTCTTCCGGGATTCTTCCATGTGAGCCTTTTACTAACGAAGCATCTAAAGGAATCACGTCCATTAAATATCTGAATCCTAATTTTTTCTTCAGCACCTTTGATCCCACTTTTAAAACAGGAATTTTTATCGCTGGATCCAAAAATAATTCCACAGGGTCATAACCCGGTTTTCGATGGATATCTACGCAACGTGCATAATCCGGTGCTTTATTGTCATCCAGCCAGAAATAATAGGTAAACCAGGAATCTTGGTCTGCCACAACCACCAAATCCCCTGAGCGAGGATGATCCAACCCATAATTCGCTTGGGCTTTTTTGTCTAGCACCAACTGTATTCCAGGTGTATTCTCCAATAAGCTTTTTACCTGTCCAAAAATACTCGAATCTTGAATGTGGACATGGGCAATCTGATGATCAGCGATAGCAAATGCCCGGGACGTACCTGCGTCTAAGGTTTCCAAGCCCAATTCATTTTTCACCTGAATCCACCCGGCAGACCGCAACAAGCGATTTATATGAATGGGTTGCGAAACATTGGTAATTCCGTATTCGGAAAGCAAGAGAACTTGGGTTCCTTGACTTTCAAAATAGGTTATCAGATCCTTGGCGACTTCATCTATTTCTTCTAGTAGCTTTCCGATTTTCGAAAAATCAAGGCCATACTTCTGCAATCCATAATCCAAATGAGGCAGATACACCAAATTCAGAGTTGGATTATACCATTGATCCACCTTCTTGGAAGCTTCAGCTATCCATTGGGTAGAAGAAATATTGGCATTTGGACCCCAGAATGAAAAAAGCGGAAACTGTCCCAGTTCCTTTTGAAGTCTGTCCCTCAATTCCATGGGTTGTGAGTGACAATCAGGCAATTTGCGACCATCAGAAGGATAAAGTGGTCGCGGTGTCACAGCAATATCCACTGAAGAATACATGTTGTACCACCAAAATAGGTTGGCACATGTGAAGTCGGAATTTTCAGTTTTTAATTTATCCCAGATTTTGGGCGCCCGAACCAGTCGATTGGATTGCCTCCAAAATTTGATCTCGCATTCATCCTGAAAATACCAGCCATTTCCGACAATTCCATTTTCGGAGGGCGTCTTCCCTGTCAAATAAACCGACTGTGCTGAACAGGTGACAGCAGGTAAAACAGGCTCAACAATCGCTTTTTTTTGTTTGGAGATCCACTGGTTTAAAAAAGGAGTATGTTCTCCGATTACTCGAGAGGACAAAGCGACAATATTGAGAACAACTGTTTTCTTCATATCAGGTCAATCGTTGAAGAACCCATTCCAACTCTCGACTGATGGATTCTCCTAATTCCAATCGCATTGCATCTGGCAAAACCTCCCAAGTGTAGGTTTCCACTTCCAAATGCTCAGTTAAGTCAGGATGGTTCTTTAATTCACTCAGCACATTCAAGATACTGCTTTGTGTCGAAAAAAACTTCCCATAAGATTCGACAAATAAGGGCACATGAAAATGAATCCTCCATTCCTTTTCATCTGCTTCTTGAATTTGAGCCAATGCTTCCGGCAAATCAGGGTAGGAAACCAAGGTTCCATTAGCCTTCCGACCGACTACTTGATGGAGATAGGTTGATTCGGCAAAAGGAAGCAGCATTTGATGTAATTCAGATCGATTCTCTCCCAAATCCAACTTCAAAGCTGCAGAGATTTGAATCTTACCGATCTTTATTCCGGCATTTTTGAATTTGGAAAAAGTATTCGCAGGGTGCTCATAGACGATGGCAAAATGACAAACATCGTAGCAAACCTGAATATGGTCCCGAATCAATTTTTCTGCTTCGGAAATTGAAATCGCCAATTTCTGCGAAAGAATAGGTGCTCCTTTCGGAATAAGCCAACAATCAAACAACCAAAGGACTTCCTCTGAATTTTCAAGAATCCCGTCTGGTTCCGGCTCAATATCCAAATGCAAGAATTTTCCACTTTCCGAATGAATCTTAACCAATGCCGCAACCACTTCCATAAGGTTACCGGTGGCTTTCTCCATTGCTTGATCTTTTTCTTCTTGGTTTTTGAACCAGTGTCGATAGGAAATCGGCGAGGTGGAGATTCCTCCGCTCATACCCTCAGGGAGCAATTCAGCGAGAATTTGAAATGATCGGATGGTATAATTTTTACGCTCCTCTGTGGTCCAATCCGGTTGGTGTACGTGGTCCTTTACACGAGTATGATGAAAATCGCCGTAAGGGAATCCATTCAAGGTAAAAACGTAGGCATTTTCTTCCTTTAGCCAAGCTTGGAAAGCCTTTAATTGCTCTTCCTCTTCTAATTCCAAACTTGCTTGATTAGAAAGCCGCAATCCTATCCCAAATGGCCCTTCCCAATTAAGTTTCTGCCGAATTTGGGGAATGTAAATCTTTAAATTTTGAAAAGTAGCCTCCCAACTTTCTCCTGGGTGTATGTTGCTGCAATAGCTGAATTGAAAATTTCCAACTTGCATAATTATATCAGTTTGGGTAACTGGCTTTTTTCTTTCAAAAATCCGATTGCCTTTTTTATCAATGCTTCATCCATTTCATGAACCTCCACTCCTTTCCCTAATCCTTGGAGCAACATAATTGTAAGTTCTCCCCCTAAATGTTCCTGAAATTCGCGCAATCCTTGGATTAAATTTTCTCCTGAAAGCTCTGGCTCATAAAGGGAAAATCCCAAGGTCTGAATTACTCCTAAAATCCGATTCAATTCATCTTGGGTAATCCATCCCAACAAATGGGAATAGGTCGAATCAAGGGCGATTCCAATTGCGACTGCTTCTCCATGCCGAACTCTGAAGTCCGTTAGTTTTTCCAACTTATGGGCTGCCCAATGCCCAAAATCCAATGGTCGAGAAGAACCGAATTCAAAAGGATCCTTTCCTGCAATATGATCTAAGTGCATTTGTGCACATCGGATGATCTGGGTTTTCATAGGCTCGATTTCCCTCCGAGCCATTGCCGCGGCATGGGTATCCAACCATTCGAAAAAACTCAAATCCTTGATAAGAGCTACTTTCAAAGCCTCTGAAATTCCCGATCTCCAATCCCGATCATCAAGGGTTTGGAGAAAATTAAAATCATTTAGAACGGCAAC
>JABXHZ010000187.1 GCA_013373335.1 Cyclobacteriaceae bacterium
CGTCAATCTGTAGCCTATTCAGAGAAAAACGTCAAAATCTGTGCTTCCCACGCTGGCTTGACCTTGGGAGAGGACGGTGCGACTCACCAAATTTTGGAAGATATCGGTATGATGAAAATGCTTCCTAATATGACTGTCATCAATCCTTGCGATTATAATCAGACTAAGGCAGCAACCATTGCGATTGCAGACCATCATGGCCCTGTTTATTTGCGATTTGGAAGACCAAGCTGGCCAATCTTCACCCCTGCTGACCAAAAATTTGAAATTGGAAAAGCTTGGAAAATGATTGATGGAAAAGACGTCACCATTTTTGCTACCGGCCATATGGTATGGGAAGCTGTGGTAGCTGAGGCTATGCTTCGAGAAGAAGGTATTCATGCGGAGGTGATCAATATTCACACCATCAAGCCTTTGGATCAGGAGGCGATTTTGGAATCTGTTATTAAGACAGGTTGTGCCGTCTCTGCAGAAGAGCATCAAATCAATGGCGGATTGGGAGATAGCATTGCCCAAACCTTGATTCTTCATCACCCTGCTCCTTTGGAATATGTGGGAGTTTATGATCAATTTGGAGAATCTGGTACGCCTACAAAGCTTTTAGAAAAATACGGACTGAATGCAGAAAACATCGTCCAAGCGGCCAAAAGAGCTATTGAACGAAAATAAAAGCCTAACAATTCGGAAATAAATAACAGAAAAACCACAGACCACAAATCTGTGGTTTTTAGCTTTTAATCCAAGTCATGAATCTCTCAGATCAGCTCAAATTAGTCCCGGTGCAAGCGGATGATCAAAGCATCCTTTTTCAACTTATGGAGACCATCTACAAATCTGCCTATTCAGAATTTTGGGAAGATGGAGGAGATTGGTATTTAAATCTGATTTATAATCCAAGACAAGTTGAAAAAGAATTGGCTCGGAGTCGATCACACTATTTTTTCGTGGAATGGAATGATCAAAAAATCGGGATTCTTAAGTACGATTATCCTTTTTCTCCAAGGGAAATATCCATACCTAATGCCATGAAATTACACCGCCTCTACCTTCATCAGGATTCGCATGGAAAAGGAGTAGCCAAACAGTTAATCCATCATTGCGAAGCAGAAGCAAGAAGAGCAAACCTTGATTTTATCTGGCTGGAAGCTATGAGTAAAAAGCCCCAAGCCAAGCGCTTTTACGAAAAAATGGGATTCGAGACCATCTATCAATACACACTTTCATTTGATCTACTGTTACCCGAAAACCGTGAAATTGAAATCATGAGGAAAAGGATAAGTTGATCTATTTTTCTATTTTTAGTATAAATACTTTGCCATCATGTTTTTTTTAATTCAATTTTTGCGTTTTAGCCTGATTTGGTTTTTAAGTTTTGAAGAGCCAGTTAATTCTAAAAGCCAAATAAACACAACCCCTTCAGTTTTTGCCGATTCCGAATCGAACCAAATCCAGGATGAAGATGATGAATTGGTAGGAGTCTATTTCATGCCCTCTTGGAATACTTCTCCGGATCCAAGTATAGATAGGGATAGCTTTTGGTCCTGCTTACAGGATCCGCTGAATTGCGCAAGCCTTCAAAACACTGGGATTTGGGGGCCAAGAGGAAGAATTTACAACCGAAAATACCCGTATGAAGGTCCTTATCTGGACCGAAAGCCTATCAAAGAATTGAAGGGGTTTTACAAACGAACCGACCCGGAAGTAGCTAGGAAGCAACTCCAATACATGAAGGAATACGGTATTGATTTTTTTGCCTATGACTGGTTTTTTGGGAGACATTACTATTATCACTTGTACTTCGGCCCCCAATCAAAAATCTACTACCCAGAGGGCTGGAAAATCGATCCCAATCGCGATGGTCGGGTGGCTGTTCCAGGTCTAGTGGAATGGGGAGATCAATTAGAAGTCCTTTTAGCCGAAAATGCCAAACTCCCCAAAGATCAACAGATGAAGTTTGCTATCAACTGGTGTGATGACAGTCATGAACGCTGGATGCTTTGGCTAAAAGTAGGTTCTCCTGATGAGTTGGCAAGAAAAGCAAATTATCCAGGGGAAAAGCCAGACCGTGAACTTTACCTGAAAGTTCATGAAAAAATCACTCAGCTTTGGATCGACCAATACTTCAAGCGGGGAGATTATTTGAAGGAAAAAGACGGGAGGCCTATCGTTTATTTTTACTTTCCCCAAGATGCTGAATCACGGGCAGCATTCTATGGTTTAACACTCAAAGACTTACTTGATCTCTCTCAAAAAACTGCCAAAAAAGCAGGTTTTCCCGGAATCAAATTCATTGCAGTAACAGCTGGACCTATGTTGGAGAGAGAACGAGCCTATGGCTTACCAACCCAATGGAAGGCAAAAAATCCTACCAGACCTTGGGAAGGTGGAACTTACCAAAACCGTCTCTTATTGCAGGAATATGTACCCCGACTTAAATCCATGGGATTTGAAGGGATGATTGCTTATGTGTATCATAATTTTATGGACAAGGATAACCGATCCTACGCTGACATGCGGGAAACTTATCGGGGTCATTGGAAAAGGTGGAGCGATCAATTCAAAAATGATCCGTCATTCGAATATCAAGTTCCCGTAGCAATGGGTTGGGATATGCGGCCAGCAGGTGGAACATGGCCACAACAAACGGGATTCCCTTCAGAACCATACAAAGATCGGGTTCATAGTACGAAATCAACTTTCCGTGATAAACTTCGAGAAGCCGTAGAAATTTCAAGAAAATATAGAACCTCCAATGGAAATACAGTGATGATTTGCTGTTGGAATGAATATCTGGAGGGGAACTATATCGAACCCACGGAAGGGCATGGGTTTGACTATTTAGAGGCTATTCAGGAGGTCTTTGGTAATTAAAAATCAAAAAAGGGAGCTTTTTTGGCTCCCTTTTTTGATTTAATGTCAGGTCTTCTTTATTGCTTTGAAATCAATCCTGCTTTTAATAGCTGGTCTACAACAGATTTAGAAAAGGTAATTGAAAAAGATTCCAGGGAAGAAGGATTGGTAGCCTCAGATTGAGAAGACCAAATCAATTCTTCAGTTTGGGCGTCATAGAGGTTAGCTTCCAGATAATAATTCTTGTCGGTGGTATAATAACCCGGGTCATACATGACAGGATTGTAGTAATTATAATACCCCCAGAATCTACCATAATATCCATAGCTCATTGGCATATAGGTTGTTCCCGGAACATAACGGGTTTCATTTGTTTGATCCAACAATGCCACTGTCAAAATCGCATCATTGCCATTTTCCCGGATTTTATTGATTACCTGCTCCTTATCTACCCCATTAGATCGAAATCCCGGAGGTAAAATATCAAAACTGCTATTAGCCTCTATCCCCTCTTCGAGAAGTAGATTATCCAAGTCCTGTTCTACTGTTTGCCTTGCCAGCACATTGTCAGTCAAAGCTGTAACGAATATCTTGGAATATCCTTCTGCAGGTTTACTGGGACTTGTCCAAGAACCCAGAATTTTTACACTTGGAGAACAAGAAGATAGAACTCCAAGGAGTAGTACTGAAAAGATAAATGGTGTTGCTTTCATAATTTTAAAGCTTAATCGTTAATTTTTAAAAAGAGCAAATTCACGGCATCCTGGATGGTTTGCTCCATATTTTTCTGTTTTTTGGGAAGTGCCCGATCGATTGTTCCAATCCAAACTGCTTCATCTTCTCGATTATCGACCAAATGCATAGTGAGACTTCCTTCCTGATAGGTATTTACAGGTACTTCACGTACAGACCAGGTATAATTGCGCTGACCAGTGTACATAAAGGGATCTGTATAAGGATTGGTTGTTCGTGTTTGCACTTGTTCCTGAACAGTAATCCCTAGGTTAATCTGCAATTCTGGGTTATTGGGATCTAATTCAAGGCCACGCTCCTGCATTTTTGCAGTGATTGCATCTTGGATCGCTTTGATATTGGTTTCAAAGTAAGGACCTGGATTTTCCGGTCCCTTTACATCATAAAACCCAAAGGTCTTGTATTCGCTCAGTTTAAAATCCTCATAGACACCTTTTGGTACAATCACATATTTTTTCCCAGAACAGGCAATAATAAGCAAAGGCAAAACCAAAAAGAGGAAATACTTTGTTTTCATAACCAAGGACGTTTAATGATTATTTAATAAATACTATTCCCACATTAATTGAAAGATTAGACTGACCGCTCAGATCTGACGAGGCAAAGGAAGAATAGTATTTAGCTCCCAATTTAAAGCCTACCGTTGACGATGCTTCGAATATGAATCCGGCTTCGGGTCGTAGTGCAAATTGCCAATGGGTATTTTCAGAAGTAAAAATTCCCATGTCTACTCTACGTTTATTAGCGATAGTGCCTAGCCCTAAGCCTGCATAAGGTTTCAACTTTCCCTCGGTTGTTGGGAAATAGGTTCCTGTCACCAAAATCGGATAAGCATATTGGTACCGATATTGAATTCCAGACAAGGAAGCAGAACCTTCGGTGTAGACTTTATTTTCTTCACGCTTATAGAATGTAGAATGACCTAATTCCCCTCCTATCGCAAAATTTCGCTTGGTGAAATATTGGTACTCTATTGAAATCCCACGAACAGCTACTTGATCAATAAAATCAGCAGTATTCCCCAAAGGAATACTAACAGGTATTTGAATAGTAAATGCTGAAGTTTGGGCACGTACAAAACCCAACGAAGCTACCAATACCAAAAGTGTCAATAATGATTTATACTTCATGATTATTTTTCTAAGTATGGTGATTGAGAAAAGGCTGAATCGATTCCCCTGGTAATACGAGTTGCAACTTGATCCTTGGAACCCTCCAGTAAGCCGTTAATTACTGAAGACCATTGTACAGGGATTTTATCTGCAGCACTCTGACCCTCTGGCTGAACCATTTGAATAAATACCGAGCCGGTTCGGATTCGAGATACCTGCGGAGGATAATAACCTGGATAGTACCAGCCCCAGCCTGGACCCCAGCCCGGATACCACCAATTCCAATACCACCAATCGTAAAAAAAGAAAATTTGATCTGTTTGAAGCGCTGAAGGCAAAAGAATTAAATCCGGATTTGCGGACTTATCCACTTCTCGATAACCCAAGGCATTCATGTTGGAACGAATCGAATTAATAATGGTAGCCGAATAAACCGGATCCACAAACTCTGGCTCATACCCAGGCTCCCCTTCTACCAACTCAGTAGTAATTTTTATCACTTTATCAGGCAAGGAATAGGTTTCCTGAGCCTTAAATTCAAAATCAGGATTGTGATTGGTGTAGACAATATCCAATTCATCTACATACTCAGGACCATCAGGAACACAAGCTGAAGCGAATAATCCCAAAAAAGCCCAGAAAGCTAATTGTTTTTTCATGTATTGATTTTACGTTTTTAAAAAAGTAAAATAACCTAATGGAAAGCTCTATTCAAATTGATAGAACCTCTTTTTTTAGATTCAGTTACTTTTTCTTAATTCAAGTACTCATTATAAAATAGGCTCCAAGCTAGTTATTTTCCAGCCATTCTAAAAACTAAGCCTCCCTCAAAACCAAATTGGTATAAGGTGGAGTAAGTGGAAAGTCCAGCCCCGGAACCTCCTGTGCCAAAATAAAACCCTCCTCCTACACTTTGCACAGCTGAGAACAAAGAAGCTTGGAGTTTAAGAGCAACATTTTCAGCCAACCAAAAATTAGAACCTCCTCGGACATTCCATCCCAACTTCGTTGCGGTACTGCTATTACCATTATCCGGATTTTTAATTGAAAAAATACCTAAACCAATTCCTGCACCAACAAATGGTTCCACGACATCATTCATAGGGAAATATCTATTCCCGTTCACCATCACCCAGTTCAAACCCAAATCAAAATCAGTATTTTGAATGTCTCCACCTAGGAATCCACCATCGGCATATCGCGTGGGAGCATTAGTGTTTTGACGTAAATATTGGATTTCTACTCCCAGTTCGGGTGCTGGCTGGTATTCAATTCCCAATCCCCATCGAAAACCGTCCTGTACTGTGCCCTCATAAAAAGAAGAACTTGAATAATAAGAATTGAAGGAGTTTTTGAAGATATACCCTGCATAGGTATTGAACCGGATTGATTGGGCCAAAATCGCCTGGCTACTTAGGAATAATAAAATGAATAAGTACTTTTTCATTTAAGTGGATGTTAATAGTGGAAAACAGATTAGTTCTATGTTTTTAAAGATACAAAGGTACCGGCCAAGAATTGTTGTTTTTACTTATTTATAAGTCAATCAATCTTTAAAAATGCATTTTTGACGAATCTTGGCAAAATTTAACCAGTAAACCGGCTTAGCCTTTTCATTCTAGAGATTTAGAAAAAGCAGAAGGACTCATTCCCTTAAACTTTTTGAATGCAGAAATAAATGAGTTTCGGTTATTAAATCCACATCCCAGCCCCAACCCTTCCAAGGTCAAATTTTGAAGTTCTCCCTTCTTTATTCGATTGCAAATTTCCTCTACTCTTCTTTCATTGATGAAATCAGAAAAACTAACTCCCAAAACACGATTTAGGTAAAGCGTCAACAAATAGCTTGGAATATCGGAACGTTTGGAAAGCTCAGAAATGGTCAAACCATTTTCTAGGAAGACTTTATCCCTCTCCAGGGTCTTTTCGAGCTTCTCCTTTATTTCCATAAGCTTCTCCTCATCCAACAATAAGGGACTGGATTCTTCAATTTCTTTGGTGGTAACTGTTTGAACCTTGTAGTTAAATTCATCTAGCCCGTAAAGCACTTTTGGAAAGAAAAAAATGACCATGGAATTGATTAAAACCGTCAAAGAACCCGTGAAATGTAGCAAATCAAATCCCAATTGAGGACTTCCGAACTGATTAAGAATAATATATGGTAAGAAAAGAAGCATCCAAGCAACCATGAAAAAGCGCATCCAACGCACCCATTCTTTGCCGAAAGACTCTTTACTTTCCTCAAACTTCCTGGCAAATTTATAGATAAGAAAGGTGGAAAAAGCCCAATAGAAAACGACCTGAAAAGTCCGCATGATCGTGTAGAAATTTGCAGGAAAAAATCTGCTTTGATTGTAATAAACAAAGACGGCAGGGTTGTCAATTTCCGACTGAATTAAACCCAATTTTTCCTGTGAACTGATCTGGAAAAAAATCGGAAAGAAATCA
>JABXHZ010000383.1 GCA_013373335.1 Cyclobacteriaceae bacterium
CTTAGTAAGTAAATTTGCTAATACAATTGAACCCATTGAATAGCCAACAGCAGCATAGGTTTTAATATCTAAATGGTCTATCAGTGCTATTAAATCTTTTATTTCAGCACCATCTTTATAGGCATTTTCATCTAAAGGTTTATCTGAATCACCATTTCCTCTCAAATCTGGTATAATAACTCTGTAACCTTGGTTAATAAGTTGTTTTTTTAATTCCGATTTTCCCCAATTCCAATCTCCATCGACTATAAAACCATGAATTAACAGAACGGCCTGCCCATCGCCACTATCGGTATAAGCAATTTTTGTCCCGTCATATGAGATGAAATTTTTTTTGCTTTCATCTTGTGATTTACAAGACATTATAAAAAAAAATACTATAATGATTGATTTATATATTCTCATTTTCCCTGATTTTGGCTAACGTGCTCGGCTATGATTTCGTTGCGGGCAAAAAATCAATAGATTTTCAACCGCACTAAAATCAGCCGATTTAAAAATACAATTTTTGATTGAAGTTTGATCCTAGCAATGAATTATAGCCGTTTTTGTGCTTTCGTTATTTATTTAATTCAGATTCTATTTCTTTTAATTGAGTTTTCAACTCACTCATTGCATAAGTCATATTTCTATATGCAATAGGTATATAATCTCCTGAAAGAACTAGAAATTCATTGAAGCGTGGATCATTCATTGATTTATTATTGATTAAATAATTTACTTTAATCCCGTTTATCGAATCTGGTATAACTTCTTTGTCAAATAGTGTGGCTACTAAATCATTTTTTTTATAAAGTTGTCTTTTAATTAAATCATTTATCCAAAATTCAACCCCAGTTAATTTAACCTCATATAGGTTAGTAATATTGTTTCTAAGTTCTGAATTTGAAATTCTGTCTAGTCCAGTAGATTTGATAGATTCATACGGGCTATAATTAAAAACAACAGCGATCCCACCTCTTCTAACTTTAGTGAAATAATACATTAATGAATCTTCGGGATAATTTGGATTATTTCGAATGGTTGCTAACTTATTTACGCTATACTTTAACTTTTCAAGTTCCTTTAAGCCTCCTTCAATGTTATAAATATCAATTTCAATAGCGTTTTTGATTTCATTTAGCATTGTCAATTCATAGGTTCTATTTAATTTATCTTGATTATTATTGTTTATTTGCAATGCTATCAAAATTCCAATAACAACAAGTATAATTTCTCCAATGGCATAAGTCAGGTATTTTCCAATTTTACCTTCTCTAAGTATATTTTGTCTAATTTTTCTAAAGAATTTTATCATTGGTTAGCGGTTTCTGGTAATGAAGCACAACTTGCTTTTTAATCTACTTTTAGTTGTTTTAACCCAATAATAATGAGGGATAAGTATACTTTTTTTATTTTAAATTTTCATGGTTTCTCTTTTTAACAAGGGCTCCAATAATGAAACTCAATCAGCTTTCCTTCCTTAAACAGAAAGAAAAAGCCATCGTCGGCATCAGTAAATCTACCCCCAAGGCTGAATAGGTTTTCATCGTCTCGTCCGTAGATTTGGATTGGTTCGGCCAACTTTCCGAAATAATGTTCCACCTCATTTTGAGAGCTTTTTCCACTGAATTCAACCTCTTGGTAATAAGTCCATTTGATTTCACCTTCTGGGTCGAAAAGTACCAACTCTGCAATGTAACCCTCCTCAGCATTTCCAATCCATGTGATTGAAGGATAGATGAGTTCGTAATACGTTTTTCCCTGTTCCTCATTAGAATGGAAGCCACATTCGTAGTCCGTATCTGATCTTTGGGTTGGACCGTATTTTTCAAAAATACTCTTGATTCCTTGCTGGTGAAAAGCTAGGCCATCTATAAAAACATACTCCACATCAAGAGTCTTAACATCTTGAAAATAAGGGAATAGTAAATAAAAAATGAAAGTGAAGTTAACCCAGGTCATTCGTCTTCCAGCTCCACGATCACCTCAATCTCCACAGCAATATTATTAGGTAAAGCAGCTACTCCCACAGCCGATCGGGCATGTTTTCCTTTTTCCCCAAACACTTCCACCATCAAGTCTGAAAAGCCATTGATCACTGAGGGATGCCCCGTGAAATCAGGTGCAGAATTTACCATCCCGAGCACTTTGACAAATTGCTTGATTCGGCTAAGGTCTCCCGTAGCCGCCTTTAGCACAGCAATGATTTCCAATCCGGTTTCTCGGGCAGCTTGATAGCCTTCCTCGGGAGTAAGATCACTTCCGACTTTTCCAAAGACATCCGGGCCATTACCCGCTAGGTACAGCATATTGCCAACCTGTCTCCATTTGACATAGTTTGCCATGGGCTGACTGACTTCAGGGATTTCCAGCCCTAATTCTTGAATACGCTGTTCTGGGCTTTGAGCTTGAGTAAAATGAAAAATAGAAAAAGACAGAAAGCATAAAATCAGATATTTTTTCATTGGATTATTGGTTGATCAAACCTAATCTAGCAGAAATTTTCGAATTCAACTACCCACGTAACTTCATCATGTCCGAAATTCATATTCTTCCTTACCGACCGGAATTGCAACCGTATTTTGAGTCTATCAATAAAGAATGGGTTGAAGAGCTATTTTCCTTGGAGGAATTCGATAAGATGCAGCTTGAAAATCCAAAAGAAATAATCATTGATCGAGGAGGAGCTATTTTATTTGCTGAATTGGATGGTCAAATTGTAGGCACCGTGGGGCTTTCAAAAATTAATGAAAAGACCTACGAATTGATTAAAATGGGGGTCAGAAAGTCTGCCCAGGGGAAAGGTGTTGGAATGAAATTGGGAAAGGCAATTTGTGAAAAGGCTTGGTCTTTAGGAGCAGAAAAAGTCGAATTATATTCTCATTCTAAGTTGGGGCCTGCCATCAAAATTTATCAAAAACTTGGGTTCAAAGAAGAGATTCCAGAAGCGGGAAAATATGCACGCTGTGATGTAAAAATGGTCTTGAAAAACCCAAGTTTTATCTTGTAACTGATAATTATCAGGTTCTTTTTTGATTTCCCTCAAGGGAATCTTCTAAAGTATTTTCGACATTGGTATAAACCAAAACGGAGAAAAAACCATGAAGACCATCGTTGTTCCCTTTGACTTTTCTTTTTACTCCTTGGAGGCATTGAAAACAGCCCAGAAAATTCAAGCTAAAACCGATGCCGAAATTCTTTTGGTGACAGTCATTCCTTCTGAGATTGATTTTGAAAAGCTTTCTGAAGAGGCTCAAAAAAGATATCCGGATTTGATTGAACAAAAGGAGGAGGCGGAAGAAGTCCTACCGGAATACATCCAAAAAGTAGCGCCAGTAAAAGCTCCTATTAAACAAATTATTAAGATAGGTGTGCCGTATGAGCAAATTCTGCGAGTGGCACAAGCAAATCAGGCTGATATGATCGTGATGGGAGCTTATGGAAAAGGGTTCGAAGAGGGGAAATTCATAGGTTCTAATCTCCAAAAATTGTTGAGGCTCGCCCCAATGCCTGTATTGGCTGTTAAGAAAGCTATGGATGGGAATGATTTTCGAAAGATTGCTTTTGCATCGACATTTCATGAAGATGCGCCAAAAGCATTTGCTGAGATCAAGTCCTTAGTAAAAGCTTTTAAGGCTTCTGTCCATCAGCTATTTATCAACACCCCTGAAAAGTTTGCTTCTTCCGAGGAAATCAAAGAAGGAATGAACTTATTCCAGGCAGGCAATGAAGAAATCGTTTTTCATCAGCATACCTATAGTTCCCGTGAAGTGGAAAAGGGAATTGTGGCATTTTGCGAAGAAGAGCGAATTCACTTGGTGGTTTTGGTTTCAGGCGATCATTCCGGAAGTCCGGCTTATCAGATCGGCGTAACCGAAACTGTTTTATACCAAGGCGATTTAGGAGTTCTTAGCCTGAAAGTTTGATTGTATGGTTGGGACTTCAGTAGGGTCGAGTACCACATTAATTGGGTGTCGCCAGTGTATCACGGCGGCACCCAAATTATATAGGCCCCTTGAAAACTCTTTGGCTACATTTGAAAGGGTGGAAAAAGGGATGTCGGTCTTATGATTTTTTGCCTGCTCAAATAATCCTTCAATCATTCGGTCGGCTTCCTCTTCGTTTCTTAACATCCAGTCAGGAATAATTATTTTATCCTCTTGGTTTTCCACCATTTTATCAATTTGAAGAATTTGCTCTTCAGTTTTTTTCTGCAATTTTTCTAAAAAATCCTTCGGTAAGTTTCTGGTTGAATTTACTATTTCACGGATGTTGTGATGGATATCTTTGAAGTCTTTCGCTGCAAAAATCATCAATCTTACCGATAGCATAAGAGAAACAAGTTTTTTGGCTTCATCCTCCTTTATACTGCTTTTCTGAAGTTTGAGGTTATATTCTGTGATCTCATCTTCTATCAATTTAAGCTGCTTGTAGGAATCAAGATATTCCACAGGTCGTCTTAGTATTTGCTCGAAAATCCCTTTTCTTTTCATAGAACCATCCTTCAGATTCATGGTAAGTTTTATGAAGTTTTTTGTTTTGGAGTATAAAATCAACAGTTCTTTATCCAATGCTTGGATTGCTGCTTCCGGGATTGATACATCCACATTTTGGATATAGCGGGTATTGGGAATTTGCTTTGAGATAAATCGGTTTTTCAACCAATGTGTGAGAGGTTTTAGAAAGGGGAAAAACAGAATAATACCGGTAAGATTTAAAAATGTGTTGAATAGAGCCAAATCAAATAATGGGTCTTGGCCAAATTCAAGTGATATGATCCAATCAACAATTAGAGGGACAAAGAAGAAAATTGCTAATCCCGTAATGACATTAAATAAAAAATGAAGTAATGCCAATCGCTTCTTATCCGGTGTGCCTCCAATTGCTCCTAAAGTCACGGTAATTGTCGTTCCGATATTTGCTCCAATTGCTGCAGCAGCGGCTTGGTCCAATGCCAAGATTCCAGAATTGATGGCACTCAAAAGAATAACCATGGTGGCAGAACTGGATTGGATCAAGGCAGTAAGAATTAAACCGACCAATAAAAATACGATCAGTCCATAGTTGGTGAATTCAGAAAAATCGATAGTTCCTGAAAGGCTTTCTATCGATACTTTCATCAGATCTATTCCAAAAAACAAGAAGCCAAAGCCGACGAGAATCACACCGAAATTTCGAATAACCCGAAACTTTCCCATAAGAATGGAAATGATTGCTCCCATTCCAATAAAGGGTAGGGAAAAGGAAGCGATACTGATTTTAAAGCCAAGGGAAAACACCAACCAAGCGGTTACAGTAGTTCCTAAATTCGCGCCTAGAATAACCCCCAAGGCGTTACTCAGACTGATAACTCCGGCTCCTAAAAAAGCCAATACCATTAAGGTGACTAGTGAACTACTTTGAAGAATTGAAGTGATAAGCGTACCTGTGACAATTCCTTTTAATGGCTTATTGGTAAAGCGTTGGATGAGGTTACGGAAGGATTTTCCACTAAGCTCCCGAAGCCCTAATTCCATTTGGTTCATTCCAAAAAGGAAGATGCCTAAGCCAGCAAGAAATTCCCAAAAGTTTAAATTCACTTCTGTAGGATTTTAGTAGTGAGAGTGCTAGGTGAAGGTGTACAGCTTGGACTTAAATTACAAAAAAACTAACTCAAAAGGGGCTGAAATAAAAAAATTACCAGAATCGGAATCGTTTTTCGTAAATCCGATCTCGGAATATCCAGTTGGCGAAAATATCCCTGGACCAATGAATTTCCAAGCCAACATTTACCGTCATATATCCATCAAAACGATGAGTTAATCCAGATCCTCTCCGAACTCGGCCATTATTTCTTAAGATTTTATCAACATCTGGCAAACCATTATCAAGTAAAAAATCCGGGTTTCGAATTGCCAATCGCAATCTGTCAGGATTTCTTCCAGAAACATAATCATCCACTAAATCCAGATAAAACTCACTGACATTATATGCTGAAATGTCATCCATGTAATCGGTTAAAGTGAAACGATAATTCCCCTCGAAAATCAAGTCCATGTAGACATTTAATTTGTACTTAAAACCCAGACCCATCGGGAAAACAGTTATGTACCTATTGTACGGATTGTTTTCTAATTGATAAGGTCGAAGATCAACCCATTCTCCATCAAGTTGTGCTTGTGGGTTATTCGTGGACATTCCAATTCCAAAGAAAATGTAAGGATTCCAAAGTGGACGGTGGATATTAGGCACTTTTACTGGATGCCAATAGTATTCAATGATTCCAGTCAATTCTAGGTTTCTCGCCCGGAAATGAAGGTCTCTGGGAGTCCGATAAGCTCTAGGATCAGATGGAGGATCCTGACCAGACATTTTGATATAGGAGAATTCTCCTCGTGCTCTCAAATGGGTGCCAAAGGTGTAGTGGAAAGCAAAGTTTGCATTCCAGTCTGGTTGTACTCCTTCGTTGTACTTCCAAAAAGAATAAAGTTCACCAAAGTATTGAGTAGGTCCTACACTTGCCGAAATTGACCAAGGCTCTTCAAACCGATAGCGGTAAAAACTTTGCGAAGATCCAATCAACGCAAAACTGAAAAAAAAGAATAAAAATAATACTAGATTTCTCATTTTCAGGCTCATACGGAGCCAATTGGACTAACAAGCGAAAATTACCCTAATTTTTTAAATTTTCAAATCCTGTTCGTAAGTGTAAATCCCGTTGAGGGAATGGAATTTCTATTCCTTCCTCCCTAAAACGCTTGAAAATTTCGAAGTATAGTTGGCTTTTCAATACTTTGGGTCTATTGACATATTCGGAAGTCCAAACCCGTAGATTAAAATTAATACTATTGTCACCATACTCTTCAAAGAGAACATCAGTTTCGGGTTTGTCTAATACTCCTTTATTAGCTGCTGCGACCTCAAGTAAGATTTTTCGGATTTTTTCGGGGTCTTCCCGATAAGCCACTCCAACAGGAAAATTGAAACGAACCATTCGATCAGAATGAGACCAATTAATCACTTGATTATCAATAAACTGACTGTTGGGAACAATGATGGTAATGTTATCATTTGTAACGACCATCGTGGAACGTGCAGAAATCTTAATAACATCTCCATTCACATTCCCCACTTCAATGCGGTCACCGACTTTGATGGGTTGCTCAAAAAGGATAATCAATCCACTGATAAAGTTGTTGGTGATGTTCTGAAGACCAAAACCGATACCGACACCGATGGCACCTGCCAAAACGCCAAATGCGCTGAGGTCTATTCCGTTAGTTTGAAGAATGGAAAAAATACCTGCTAGAATCAGGATGTATTTCACCATCGTTCCGATTGATAATCTTGTACCTTCGGTTATATGGTATTTTTTAAGAATACGGTTTACGAGAAGGCGTCGAATCCATTCTGAACCAACGAAGAGAACTAAAAATGAAATGGCCAAAGTAAGTAAAAGGCCGACGGTCAACTTGGATTCTCCCAAATTGAAAAGACTGAAATTCATCAGCTCTTCAAGCCAGGATAAAAAATCTATACCTTTTGTTTTTGTTTCAGGACTTGATGCAGATTGCATAGTTGAATCGGGTGTTTTAGAAATATTTTGACAAATTATTAATAAATATCGATCCTAAGATGTTGTATAGCTCCTGATATTACTAATCCGAATAATATTTTGTTTTTTAATAGTGATTGATCCCTTTCAAAAATTTTTGATGGAAAAAGGTTAATTTTGAATCATGAGTAAACAAAGAGAAGAACTCGAACACCGGCTTAAACTCCGAAATATTAAACTATCTGACTTTGAGGATATTCGGGAAATTATGGCTTCGATTTATCGTGATAAAGCCATGACCTGGTCTCGGCAGGAGCTCAAAAATCAAATTAAAGTTTTTCCCGAAGGACAAATCTGTATTGAAGATAATGGAAAGGTAGTTGCCGCTGCTTTAAGTATAATCGTAGACTACGCCAAGTTCGGTGATAATCATACTTACGATCAAATCACTGGCTATGGAAAATTTGATACGCACGATGGGGAAGGGGACACCTTGTATGGGACGGATGTATTTGTACATCAGGATTACCGAGGTATGCGTTTGGGTAGAAGATTATACGATGCGAGAAAGGAATTGTGTGAAAACTTGAATCTTCGATCCATTATCGCGGGAGGACGAATTCCAGGGTATTCAAAATATGCGGAAGAGATTACGCCAAGAAAGTACATAGAATTGGTAAAGAATAAGGAAATATTCGACCCTGTTCTATCATTTCAGCTAGCCAATGAATTTCACGTAAGAAAGGTAATTACCAAATATTTACCTGAGGATAAAGATTCAAGAGCCTATGCTACCTTATTGGAATGGATTAATATCTATTATGAAAAGGATGAGAAGCTAATTGGAAATCAAAAGTCTATTGTCAGACTAGGATTGGTTCAATGGAAAATGCGTCGTTTCTCCAATGTGGATGATTTAATGCAGCAAGTTGAGTTCTTTGTAGACACTATTTCAGGCTATAAATCTGATTTTTGTCTATTTCCGGAATTCTTCAATGCTCCGCTTTTGTCGGAATTCAACGATATGGACGCGTCAGAAGCTATTCGAAATCTAGCGGATTACACTGAGGAAATAGTGAGTAGAATGAGTGAGTTGGCGGTGTCATACAATGTCAACATAATCGCTGGATCCATGCCTGAATATGATGGGAAAAAGCTTCGAAACGTGAGCTATCTGTGTCGGAGAGATGGTACCCATGACAAACAATACAAGCTTCATATTACGCCGGATGAGGCATCCTATTGGGGTTTGCAGGGAGGAAATGGAATCCGGGTTTTTGATACGGATGCTGGCCGAATAGGAATTTTAATATGCTATGACGTGGAATTCCCTGAGTTGGGAAGAATACTAGCGGAGCAGGAAATGGATATTCTTTTCGTCCCATTTTGGACAGATACCAAAAATGCCTTTCTCCGGGTGAATACCTGTGCAAGAGCAAGAGCTATTGAAAATGAATGCTATGTAGCGATTACCGGATCGGTCGGAAACTTGCCGAAAGTAGAAAATATGGATATCCAGTACTCCCAAGCGGCTATTTACAGTCCATCAGATTTTTCTTTTCCACATGATTCTATCGTGGCTCAAGCTTCTGAAAATGCAGAAACAACGATTGTTGCCGATGTGGATTTGGATTTGTTGACTAAGCAACGGAAGGCAGGAAGCGTACGAAATCTTGAACAGCGAAGACTGGACCTTTACTCAATACAATGGAAACAGAAGAAATAATCAAAGCCTATTTTAGTCATATACCAGAGGTTGTTTGGTCCAAAGCAGAGCAGATTAAATTGCTCCTAACAGATATAGATGGTGTGATGACAGATGGAGGTATTATTTATGATAATGCTGGGATGGAATTGAAAAAATTTCAAGTGAAGGATGGATACATCGTTCAATTCCTGAGACGGAATCGTATTATGGTAGGAGCCATTACGGGAAGGAAATCACAGGTAGTCGAAAATAGATGTGAAGAGTTACGATTTGATTTTCATTACCACGGTATCAAGGATAAAGGGAAGAAACTTACCGAACTTTTAGAAACCTTGGAACTGGAGGAGAAGGAAGTGGCCTACATTGGGGATGATTTGATCGATCTTCCCATAATGAAGCGAGTCGGCTTATCGGCTTGCCCAGTGGATGCTGTTCCATATATCAAGCATCAAGTTGATTTTGTCACCAATTTGCCTGGAGGAAATGGAGCTTTTCGGGAGGTTGCAGATTTGCTTTTGCATGCCAAAGGAAAGCTGATCCCATTAATCGAATCTTTTACAGAGAAAAATGATGAATAGAACTGACCAAAAAATGAAGATCACCGAGAAGGTGGTTCTTGGAGAAGATAAACCAGTACTTTTTGCAGGACCTTGTGCTGTTGAAAGCTATGATATTTGTTTGGAAATTGGTGCCAAAGTGAAGGCTTGGGCGGAAGAACACGGCTTTTCCTATGTATTTAAGGCTTCCTTTGATAAAGCGAATCGCACCTCCTCGTCCTCCTTTAGAAGTATTGGAATGGATAAATCTTTGGAAGTGCTTCAGCGTGTAGGGAAAGCCCTTGAAATTCCTTTGGTGACAGATATCCATGAAAGTTATCAAGCTAAAGAGGTCGCAGAAGTGGTAGATGTTCTTCAAATTCCTGCCTTTCTGTGTAGGCAAACCGACTTGCTTCTCGCTGCTGCAGAAACTGGTAAAGCTGTTAAAATCAAAAGAGGGCAGTTTATGGCTCCTGAGGATATGCAATTTGCTGTTAAAAAGGTTCGCTCAGCAGGTAATAATAATGTTTGCCTCACAGAAAGAGGCTATTCCCTGGGCTATCATAATTTGGTGGTGGATATGCGTGCCTTGCCTATTATGCGCCAGTTTGCTCCTGTAGTATTTGATATTACACATTCAGTGCAGCAGCCGGGAGGACAGGGTGGAAGTAGTGGGGGCCAACGGGAATTTGCTCCGTTTTTAGCAAGAGCTGCAGCTGCAACTGGCGTGGATGGCTTTTTCATAGAAACTCATCCCGAACCGGCCAAAGCCTTGAGTGACGGGCCAAATTTGATTCCACTTCATCGCATGGGGGATTTTCTGACCATGCTAAAGGAAGTTTGGACATTGGGCAGAAAGTATCAGGATTTTCCAATTGAGTAAAATCACATGAAGGCTCTCTTAAGCTTAATTTTTCTTCTTTTCTTTCATGTTTCATTTTCTCAGGATTTGAATGAAATTCTCAAAGTTCGGTGGGAAAAAGGAAAGAAAGAAAGCCAGTTGGAATTAAGAGGGAGGGCTATTCTTAATTATCAGTCAATTGGAGAGTTTTATGAATCTCGAGGCTTTAGTCCGATTTGGATAGAATCAAATGACTTGTCGGAACTGGCATATGAACTTCGATATGAAATTGAACAGTCCAAGTTTGATGGACTAAACCCTCAGGATTACCATTATTCATTAATTCAAACTTTTTTTAAATCCATTGAGGAAAATAAAAAATCTGGGTTTGATCCTTCTTTAGGAGATTTGGCTGATTTGGAATTTTTTCTCTCCGATGCAGTTATTCGGCTAGCTTTAGATCTAGATCGGGGCAAACTTGATCCTTCCAAATTGAATCAATCCTGGAATATTCCTAAAAAGTCATCCAAATTTGATTCTTCTATTTTCCTTCAAAAGTTAGCGGAGGATAGATCACTTAGGCCACTATTGGTTGAGTTATATCCAGTAATGAATGCCTATTCTAAAGGGAGAGAAGTAATTAGGGATTTAGCGACTCGAATGGAAAAAAATGAGCTCGACTGGTCTAGCCTCCGTGTCAATAAATCCATCAAAGTAGGGGAGAGTAATTCCACGGTTCCCTTGATTCGTGAAAGACTCGCTTTTTGGAATTATTCCTCAGGTCAAGACTTAGAATCCAAAGTCTATGATTCCCTTCTTTTTAAAACAATTCTAAAGTACCAAGAAAATCATGGTTTAGAAGCTGATGGGATCATCGGTAAAAATACACTAGCCGCATTAAATCAATCTCCTGAGGATTTGATAGGTAAGGTATCTGTGAATCTCGAGCGCTTACGTTGGTTGGATGACTCCCAGCTGATGTCTGAAGCAATTTTGGTAAATATTCCGGATTATAGTTTGGTTTACTTAGATCGCTTTGATACTGTATTTTTCTCCAAAGTTATCGTGGGAAAAACCGAAAATCAAACGCCGGTATTTCGAGCGACAATGAGTTATATCGTTTTTAGTCCTTTTTGGAATGTGCCAGAGTCGATAGTCAATAAGGAAATCATTCCGGCTGTCCGAAGGAATCCAAATTATTTAACGAGAAACAATATGGAAGTGCTTTCCTATTCAGGAAAGCCCGTGGATCCCCAATCGGTTAATTGGAAGGCAAGGTCCATTCCTTATTTGATTCGCCAAAAACCTGGGCCTTCAAATTCTTTAGGGTTGGTCAAGTTCATGTTCCCTAATTCTTTTAGTGTATATATTCATGATACGCCTGCAAAGCACCTTTTTGAAAGAGATGTCAGGTCGATGAGCCATGGATGCATCCGCCTAGCGAGACCTCTGGATTTTGCAAAATTGCTTTTACAAGGTCAAGAAGAATGGACAGATGAAAAAATCAATGAAGCCATGAAACAAGACCATGAGGTAAAAGTGGAATTAATCAAAAAAACACCTGTCTATGTGGTTTATTTGACTTTTTGGACCGACGGGAATTGTAACCCTTATTTCAGACCTGATTTATACGATAGAGACCAGGAAATTTTAGACAGGCTGAGTAAGTAAAGCTTCAGATAAAACCGGTGAATTGCTTAGGTATTTTTCGTCTTCACCATAGATGAATATCAAAGAACCGTCCTTAATTAAATCAATGGCTTCTTTAGATATTTCAGAAGGTAAAGCAGGGCATCCCAAGCTTCTTCCCAATCTTCCTGAGGATTTCGCAACTTCTTCCCGTGCATAGTCTGCTCCATGGATTACGATGGCACGATCTCTTGCTTTATCGTTAAAGCCTTTTTCCAATCCATCCAATCGGAGTGAATAACCATGCTTGCCATGGTAGGTCTCTGCTGTTTTGTAAAAACCAAGGCTGCTCTTGTAGGAATTTGGAATATTGGAAAATGACTCTGCAAATAGGTTTCCTGAATTCCTTCCATGGGAAACAACGGTGTGGAGCTTGACTTCCATGTTGGTAGGATCAATTACCCACATACGTTTTTCTGTTGACGGTAAGCTAAAATCAATGATTGTCAACATTGGGTTTCGGAGATCTTCTTTCAAATGAGACCATCCCGCTAAGGCTTTTTCGAAAATGTCTCGATCCGGTAGGGCATCGAATTTCTCATGCAATCGGGCATAGCTATCCTTCGCATGAATTACATTTTCAGACTTAGGCTTTTCAGGGGTGGTTTTGGAAGTATGTCCCAAAGACAACATTCCTGCTAATAAGATTTGGAGAATATTCATAGTGGTTGTTTTCTGGTTATTTTCCCTTTTCTACTGGGTGAACGAAGTAGATCAGAGTTTGGCTATTTTTGAACCTTTTTTAATTGTTCCTGCGTTTTTTAATCGGTATTTGAATAGATAACGCAAGTCGCAGAAATAAAATTCTATTTTTGCAAGAAATATTAAAAATATGAAAATCAGGGGTTTGAAATATTTGTTTAAAGAAAATCTATAAAAATTAAACAAAAAGAAAAATTTCCCTGTTCAAGGAATTAATGAAAGTAACTGTAATCCGAAAGGAACATTTCAACGCAGCCCACCGGCTTCACAATCCAAATTGGTCTGAAGAAAAAAACCAGGCAGTTTTTGGTAAGTGTAATAACCCAAATTATCATGGGCATAATTACGACCTTCATGTCATGCTTCGTGGAGAAATTGACTCCGAAACTGGTTATGTTTATGACATGAAGTTGCTCAGTGATTTAATCAAGGAGCATGTATTAAATAGATTTGATCATAAAAATTTAAACTTAGACACCGATGAATTCAAAGAACTCAACCCAACTGCAGAAAACATTGCAGTGGTTATTTGGAATATTTTGAGGGAAAAAATTGATCGGAAGTTCGACTTAAGCATTCGGCTTTATGAAACAGAAAGAAACTTTGTTGAATACGATGGGAATTGATATTTCCCGCACTTCATTTGAAGAATTGGGAGAAGAGCATGTAGCTACCTCCCTCGAAACCCCGCTTCGGGAAGATGCTTTTGAAATGGATGACGATCTGAAGATCGAGTTGATTGAAAAGCATTTCAAAGAAATTATGAACATTTTGGGGCTGGATTTGACCGATGATAGTCTGAAAGGTACTCCTCATCGAGTAGCCAAGATGTATGTTAAAGAGGTTTTTTCAGGTTTAAATCCGAAGAATAAACCGAATGCAAAGCTTTTCGAGAACAAATTCCAGTACAATCAAATGCTCGTGGAAAAAGATATTACCTTCTTTTCACACTGCGAGCATCATTTTGTGCCTATTTATGGCAGAGCTCACGTAGCTTACATTTCTAATGGAAATGTGATTGGACTTTCTAAGATCAACAGGATAGTTCAATATTTTTCAAAGAGACCTCAGGTTCAGGAGCGTTTAACCATGCAAATCGGGAACGAATTGAAAGAAGCGCTGGGAACAGAGGATGTTGCGGTAATCATGGATGCTTACCACATGTGTGTAAGCTCACGAGGTATTAATGATACCAATAGTTCTACAGTAACCTCATTTTATTCTGGAAAATTTGAAACAGATGAACAAACTCGAAATGAGTTTTTGAAATACATCAATCTGGAAAAATAATTATAGCTAAAACCAACTTTCAAGCCGGGCAATAGCCCGGTTTTTTTTATGTCCAATTTTAAACAAAATCCTATTGAATAGACTTTAAAGGAAGAAATCAAAAGATCAATGAAAGGAAAGAATATTGTCATTATTGGAGGAAACTCTGGAATCGGAAAAGCACTAGCAGAAACTTGTGAAGCCTTAGGAGCCAATTTGTTTCTTTATTCAAAAAGCGGTGAAGGAACAGTAGCCTTGGATACAAGTAGAGACTTCGATGAAATACCCGGATTACCTGAAGTAATTGATGCGGTTGTTTATACTCCTGGAACAATAAACCTCAAACCTTTCCACAGAATTTCACTTGAAGATTTCCGGCAGGAGATGGAGGTGAATTTTTTTGGAGCTGTAAGAGTATTGCAAGCCTGTATGAAAGGCCTCAAGCGATCCGGTCATGCTTCCGTAGTCTTATTTAGTACGGTTGCGGTTCAGACTGGGATGGGATTTCACGCAGGAATTGCTTCAGCAAAAGGCGCAGTCGAAGGATTGACAAGGTCGCTTGCTGCAGAATGGGCACCATATCACATTCGGGTCAATGCAGTTGCTCCTTCTCTAACAGATACCCCTTTGGCTTCTGCTCTTTTGTCCTCTGAGGAAAAAAGAGAAGCAAGCAATAAACGCCATCCATTGGGAAGATTTGGGACACCGGAAGATATTGCCCAAGCTGTAAAATATCTTTTGTCTGATGAATCCTCTTGGATGACCGGACAAATTCTTCATGTAGATGGAGGAATGTCCAATTTAAAATGATTTAAAAAACATTTCCCGTTCAAAATTGTCATACATAAGGGTACGGTCCCGAGAAGAACGAACTGTGAATATGAAGACACCACCTGAATCATTCCTGATCTTTAAGGAAGAATTGAGGAAAGCCCAATTAGAAAAAGAAAGGCTTCAAAAAGAATACGAGAATAAACTTTCTGAGGTAAATAAGGAGCTTAGTCGACTTAAAGAACAAATTAAGTCACAGCAAGATATGATGCGTACAACGCTTGAATATGCGTCCAATCTGGAAGTCAGATTGGAGCAATTCAGACAGGAAGTGTGCCGCTCAGAAGAGCAGCGTAAAAAATCCGTTTACTAATCCCGATCCTTTTGCCATGAACGATACCTTACAATCCTCCCAAATACAAGATTTTGAATTGGCTTTTGAACAGAAATATGTCCGTGTTCTTAAAAGTCCTGATTTGAAAATTATCCTTTGCGAATTGCTCGCAGATTACATTCCTATTGAAGATTTCAAGGATGCCTTTCAGCAGATTGGTGAAATCGTTAAGGAAGGTGATTATGAAAAATTCATTTTTGACAAGCGATCCTTGAGAGCATTTCATCAGCCAACGATGGAATGGTATTTCATCTACTGGAAAAAAGAAATGCTTCAATATGGTATCAAAACCCATCGGAAGATTCTACCGGATGAAAAATGGTTTGAAAAGATGGTTCAAATCGCAAAAGATCAGATTCTACATAATTATCCTGAGAATATCATTGATCAGCTGGATATAAAATATTGTAATTCTATCGAAGAAGCCATTGCTCAATGATGCGTCACTTTTCAAAATCTGACATTCTTGAATCGGATTCTTTTTTCAGAAGAAATCTGATTAATTGCCTTTCGGGATATAAAAGTTTAAACCTAATCGGCACGAAAAGTTCGAGTGAAATATCCAATTTGGCTCCTTTTTCTCAAGTGTTTCATATTGGGGCTACTCCTCCGCTTGTAGGTGTGCTTTTCCGTCCGCACACCGTTAAGAGAGACACTTTGGAAAATATTCTAGAAACAGGTTCTTTCACCTTAAACCAAGTGAGTCCTTCATTTTACAAACAGGCTCATTGGACTTCAGCTAGATGGGAAGGAAGTGAATTTGAGAAAACCGGTTTGGAAGAGCTCTATCGGGAAGGTTTTTTTGCTCCCTTTGTTAAATCAAGTCCTCTCCAATTAGGCTGCAGTTTGGTAGAAACTCAAACTTTGAAAGTAAACCAAACCATTCTGCTGATTGGAAGTATTGAGCATATCTTTGTCGAAGAAAAAGGACTTCGAACAGATGGCTCCTTGGATTTGAATTTATTGGAAACAGTGACTGTCTCAGGTTTGGATGAGTATCATGTGGGAAAAAAACTTGCAAGACTCAGTTATGCAAAACCGGATCGGGAAGTGGAGGAAATCTAACTTTCTTATTTAAATTAAGTCATGTGAATCTCCTCGAGCTAACCGATTCTGGACTTTACTGCCCTCCGGCAGGAATTTTTATTGATCCGTGGCGATCTGTTGACAATGCCGTGATTACCCATGCCCATTCTGACCACGCTCGATGGGGAATGAAAAAGTATTTGGCACACCATCATTCTGCTGAGGTAATGAAGCTAAGGTTAGGGTCTGAAATTAATCTCGAGACGATTGATTATGGAGAAGTGAAAATGGTAAATGGAGTTAAAATCTCACTTCATCCAGCTGGACATATTCCAGGCTCATCCCAAGTCAGACTGGAATACAAAGGGCGAATAGCTGTGGTTAGCGGAGACTATAAAGTAGAAGATGACGGGCTTAGCGTTCCTTTTGAGCCAATAAAATGTCATGAATTCGTCTCTGAATGCACCTTTGGTTTGCCGATCTACAAATGGGAACCTCAGGAGGAGATCTTCAATCAAATCAATTCTTGGTGGAGAGATAATGCCTCGGAAGGTCGTAATTCTGTTCTTTTAGCCTATTCACTAGGTAAAGCTCAGCGAATCTTAAAATACCTAGATTTTTCAATCGGAAAAGTATTCACGCATGGAGCCGTGTGGAATACTAATCAAGCTTTACTGACTAGTGGTATTGCTATGCCTGATGTTCCAAAGGTTACACAAGATATTCCCAAGTCTGAATTCAAAGGAAGTCTGATAATTGCTCCGCCTTCTGCGATGGGAACTCCCTGGATGAGGAAATTTTCACCCTACCGAACCGGGATCTGTTCAGGTTGGATGGCAATCCGGGGAACGCGAAGGAGAAGAGCTGCAGACAGAGGTTTTGTATTGTCCGATCATGCCGATTGGGAAGGTTTGATCAGCGCTATTGAAGGCACTCAAGCAGAAAAGGTATACCTGACACATGGAAGCACAGCATCTTTTGGGAAGTTTCTTCAGGAGGAGAAAGGAATTGATGCCGTGGAGCTACAGACACTTTTTGGAGAGGAAGAGGTGGAGTAGGAATTTTTAAAATTGAAAGATTGGAAGATTTTAAAATTGAAAAATTGAAGTTCTGACAATACCTTAGGAATAGAATTAAATTTAAATCTGATGATCAGGTATTTAATTGGTGTTTTCATAGGTGTTTTAATTTTCTCCTGCCAGAATTCTCTTCAGATTGAAAATGAAGAAGGATATTTCAATTCTGTAACTGGGAGTTTACCAATTGATTCACTTGGCTTGACCTTAATTCATGAGCACATGCTAGTGGACTTTATCGGGACCGACTCAATCAGTCCTGATCGATGGAATCGAGATTCTGTAGAAATGAAAGTGCTCCCGTTTCTTTTGGAGGTAAAGCAATATGGTGTCAAAAGCATCCTTGATTGTACACCTAGCTATTTGGCCAAAGATCCTTTGTTGCTCAAATCTCTTAGCGAAAAATCTGGAATCCAAATCTTGACTAATACTGGATTTTATGGTGCAGTGGGAGGGAAGTATTTGCCAGATTTTGTTCAAACCGAAACTGCTGAGCAGTTGGCAGATCGATGGATAGCCGAATTTGAAATTGGAATTGAAGGGACTGGGATTAAACCAGGATTTATTAAAATTTCGGTGAATGAAGCCGATACCCTTTCGCTCACTGATCAAAAGCTCGTCAAAGCAGCAGGTATTACCCATCAAAAAACAGGGCTGACGATTGCTTCGCATACTGGAACCTGGAAAACTGCGATACAGGAAGTTAGGATTCTTCAGGAAATGGGTGTAAACCCATCTGAATTTGTGTGGGTTCATGCCCAAAATGAACCGGATTTTGAAAATTATAAAGTTGCAGCAGAAATGGGTGTTTGGATTAGTTTGGACGGGATAGGCTGGGCGATAGATCCCTATGTGGACCGCTTGGTTTTCGCCAAGGAAAATGGAATACTTGGAAATGTGTTGATTTCCCATGACGCAGGATGGTATGACCCTTCTAAAGTGGGTGGAGGAGATTTCCAGCCCTTTACCAATATTTTTGAAAAGTTGATCCCTACCTTGAACGAGAGGGGATTTACTCAAGCTGATTGGGATTTGCTTTTAATTGATAATCCCAAACGAGCTTTTGTTCTTCGTTAATCAGCTGTAATCAAGCTAGTTACTCTCTTACTACCTTTAAAAATTTTAATCTTCAACCAAATTTTCTTTGCCGACCTTTAACATACGGCATGGCATGCTTACCTTTGCGCATGGCAGAACAAATTTTGATCCTCGATTTTGGCTCTCAATACACCCAACTCATCGCCCGAAGAGTTAGAGAGCTCAATGTTTACTGTGAAATTCATCCCTTCAATAAGATTCCTGAAATCACCTCTGATATTAAAGGTGTGATTCTTTCAGGCTCTCCATGCAGCGTTCGGGATGAAGGTGCTCCTGATCTTGATTTGGATAGTTTGCGGGGAAATCTTCCGCTATTGGGAGTATGTTATGGTTCCCAATTGTTGGCACATAAATATGGAGGTGAAGTTCTGCCGTCAACCATACGGGAGTATGGGCGAGCTAATTTGGATCATATTGATTTGCACCATGATTTATTGAAAGAGATGACTCATGGTTCTCAGGTTTGGATGTCGCACGGTGATACGATCAAACGACTTCCAGAGGGATTTGAGGTCATCGCAAGCACTTCTTCTGTCGAAGTGGCAGCATTCAAAGTCGAAGGGGAAAAAACATATGGGATTCAATTTCACCCTGAAGTCACCCATTCTCTAGAAGGTAAAAATCTATTGAGAAATTTCGTGGTAGGAATTTGCGGCTGCACACAAGATTGGACTTCTGATACGTTTATTGATTCTACAGTTGCAGACCTAAAAGAAAAAATAGGTTCTGATAAGGTCGTAATGGGTCTTTCAGGTGGTGTTGATTCTTCCGTAGCGGCCACGTTAATTCATAAGGCAATCGGTGACCAATTAACCTGTGTTTTTGTAGATAATGGTTTGCTTCGGAAAAATGAATTTGAAGAAGTATTAGACTCCTATAAGCACATGGGACTGAATGTGATTGGAGTTGATGCAAAGCAGCGGTTTTATGATGCCCTCGCAGGTTTGACTGATCCAGAAGCAAAGCGCAAGGCTATTGGTCGTGTTTTTATTGAAGTTTTTGATGACGAGGCTCACAAAATAGAAGGAGTCAAGTGGCTTGGACAAGGCACGATCTATCCAGACGTGATTGAGTCTGTTTCAGTGAAAGGCCCTTCTGCTACTATTAAGTCTCACCACAATGTGGGTGGATTACCAGATTTCATGAAGCTCTCTGTTGTTGAACCACTTAATACTCTTTTTAAAGATGAGGTTCGGGAAGTAGGACGTGCCCTTGAGATTCCCGAAAGTATAATTGGAAGACATCCTTTCCCGGGCCCGGGTTTGGCGATTCGAATTTTAGGAGATATCACCGAAGAAAAGGTGAAAACTCTCCAAGAGGTCGATTATATCTTCATTCAAGGGCTAAAGAGCCATGGTTTATATGACCAAGTTTGGCAAGCAGGAGCCATTTTGCTGCCTATTCAATCCGTAGGAGTAATGGGAGATGAGCGAACCTATGAGCGGGTAGTTGCCTTACGTGCGGTTGGTTCAGTTGATGGGATGACTGCAGATTGGATTCATTTGCCTTATGAATTTCTTGGGAAAATGTCTAATGAGATCATTAACCGAGTAAAAGGAGTGAATCGAGTCGTTTATGATATTTCATCAAAACCGCCGGCAACCATTGAATGGGAATAAGAAAAACTCAATACTTGTTAAAACCCGAGCTTATGGTTCGGGTTTTGTTTTTGGATCATGGATACCAAACTTTGGGTTTGGAAATAATGGGTTAAATTTGCTTCTCAAGCTTAATGATGACAGAATCAATGCGGAAATCTATATTCTTTTTCCCTCTTTTTTTCTTGGTTTCTTTTGTTTTTGCACAGTCTATTCCTGCTAAATATCAGGCAGCAAAAAGCAATCTTCAAAATGGCAACTATTGGGAGGCAATGAATGCTTTCCGAGAGTTTGTTGATGAAGATAAATATGGAGATTTGGCCCTCTATGCAGCTTTTCATGCAGGGGAAGCTGCCATTAAAGCCAATCAAGCCCAAAATGCAATCGATTTTTTGCAACCATTATCTCAGCGCAGTTGGCTTCATCAAAATGAAAGCAAGATTTTGTTAGCAGAGAGCTTTTTCCTAAATAAAAATCCGCTAGAAGCCTTATCTGTTGTCAAAAGTGTGGAAGGAGCAAAATTTGAGAAACAAGCTTCTAATTTAGCCTATGGGTATTTGGAACAAGAGAGTCCAGACTTTTTAATTCGAAACTTAAAAGAATTTCAAGATTTGCCTGTTTACACGGCTGCGCTAAGCGCTGTTTTACGGAAAAAGAGCATTCTTTCTTCTGATGAAAAATCACTTTTTTATGAATTGCAGGGACAGAATCAAAACTGGAGCTCTACGGGCTCAAACAACGGGATTTTTGATTTGGTAGTGATTCTTCCTTTTTCTAGTTCAACACAAGGAATAACCACTGAAGGTTTTGTTTATGAATTGTATCAGGGGATTCAGCTTGCGGTTGACCAACTTCAGAAGAATGGGATGAAGGTAAGCATCAGTACTTTTGATTCGAAAAGGTCAGTTGATGCTCTTCGTGCAATATTAGAGGAAGAAAAAGTTCAGAATGCGGATGCCATCATTGGACCTATTTACCCTGAAGAAACTGACTTAGTTAGCTCTTTTGCAGAAGCTGCAAAGATTCCATTTATTCACCCCTTATCTAATTTGGGTGACCGGTTTAGCAGAAATTCTTTCAGTTACCTTTTCCGTCCCTCATCTGAAAATATTGCTGAAGGAATTGCGAAAGGTTTGGAAAATTCTTTAGCTGGAAAACGTATAGCCATAGCTTTTGGAGGAAGTTCTAGAGATTCAAAAGTTGCAGAAATATTAAAAGGGAAATTGGAAAGAGAAGGTTTTCAATTGGTTAAATACCAAGAGATTATTCCGAGAAATGCAGCTTCCTTTCTCTCGGATTTAGGAATACGACCTACTTTGGATAGTGTGGAGGTGCTGGTGGATCAGGTGGTTGTCTTATCAGATGATCCGAATATGGCAGATCCTATATTATCATTGGTTGAGTCAGTCACTACCTCGGTCCCCATTTTTGTGATGGATTCCTGGCTGACTTTCAACTTCGCCAACTATGAGATGTTGCCTTATGACAACTTCTATTTTATTTCAAATAACACCCCAAATTTTGAATCAGAGAAAATGATTCACTTGAAGGATCAGTTTTATCAGAGTTATTCCTTTTTCCCAAGTACCAACTCGATTTTGGGATCGGAGTTGGTGTATTGGCTTTCCTCTCATTTAAAACCGGATTTGGGAGTTGATTTCCGAACTAGTTTGGATCAACAGGTGTTTCAACCGGGTGAGTATACATGGGGATTTAATTTCCAGAATAGCAATTCAAATCGTTACGTACCTGTCTTCCATTTTGTGTCAGGAGAATTGAAACCGATAAATAATCCATGAACATTTCTGAAAGCAAGCGGCTTTTTGCCCATGCTCAAAAATTTATTCCGGGAGGAGTTAACTCTCCTGTTCGGGCATTCCGTGCGGTAGGAGGAGAGCCCCTTTTTATAAAAAGGGCAGATGGAGCATTTCTTTTTGATGAAAATGATAATCCATTTGTTGAGTTGATCAACAGCTGGGGCCCCATGATATTGGGCCATAATCACCCTATGATCCGTGAAGCTGTAATTCAAGCGATGCATGAGGGAACATCATTTGGTGCTCCTACAGCCCGCGAGGTGGAGATAGCTGAATTGATCACTCAGATGGTACCTTCTGTAGAGAAAGTCCGAATGGTTAACTCAGGAACTGAGGCTACTATGTCCGCTATACGTGTAGCTAGGGGTTTTACTGGAAAAGATAAAATCATCAAAATGGTAGGCCATTATCATGGACATGGTGATTCTTTTTTGATTGCAGCTGGTTCTGGTGCTGTGACCATGGGTCATCCTGATTCACCAGGAGTAACATCCGGAACGGCAAAAGACACACTCTTGGCTCCTTACAATAATTTGGAAGCTATTGAGGAGCTTATTCGATTCAATAAAGATGAGATTGCTGCTCTGATTTTGGAGCCGGTTCCGGGAAATATGGGCTTGGTCATACCAATGCCAGGATATCTGGAAGGACTTCGAGAAATCTGTAGTCGAGAAGGGATTGTTTTGATTTTTGATGAGGTCATGACTGGGTTCCGATTAGCTCCAGGAGGAGCTCAGGAATTATATGGCGTTACCCCCGATATGACCACATTGGGCAAAATCATTGGCGGAGGAATGCCGGTGGGGGCCTATGGAGGTAAAAAAGAAATCATGGATTTTGTTTCTCCTTCTGGTCCTGTTTATCAAGCAGGAACTCTTTCTGGAAACCCTATCGCCATGGCCGCTGGATTAGCTATGTTGGGTTATTTGAATTCCCATTCTGAGACCTATGGTGTCCTAAACCAGATTGGAATGAAAATCAGTAAGGGAATAAAAAAGATCAATTTGGAATTGGGATATGATTATACAGTGAATCACTTAGGTAGTATGTATTCCCTCTTTTTTACAACAGATCCTGTGATTGATTTTGAATCCGCAAAAAAATCCGATACGGAGCTATTTGGAAAATACTTCCAAGCTATGTTGCAGCGAGGTGTTTATCTCGCGCCTTCCCAATTTGAAAGTTTGTTTTTGTCCACTGCACTTTCTGATGATTTGATAAACCGAATACTGGAAGCTCATCGGGAAAGCATGATTGAAATCCATAAATAATAAAGTGAAAATGAGTTTAGTAGTCTACGGAATTAAAAACTGCAATACGATGAAAAAGACCTTTGACTTTTTGGAAAGTCAAGGGGTCAATTATGAATTCATTGATTATAAAAAGCAAAAACCAACAGATGAGTTATTACGCTCTTTTATTGATAAGGCTGGTTTGGATGCTGTGATTAATAAAAAAGGGATGACTTACAGGAAGATGGATGAGGAGCAGCGAACTGCCTTAGAAAATGAGGATAAAGCGATTCCGGTTTTAATAGAAAATTCCAGCATGATCAAAAGACCGATTATTCTTTATCCGGATGAAAGTATTTCTTTAGGTTTTGATGAAGAAGTGATTTCTTCTAAACTATAAAAAAAGCAGGGCCTAAGTTCCCTGCTTTTTTGTTTCTTAGAATTCGAAATACTTTGGAAGGTTTTCCAAGATATCCTGAGTCATGGCTTGGAGATCATAGGTAGGCTTCCAACCCCAATGTTCCCTTGCAAAGTGATCATCAATACTATCCGGCCATCCATCCGCGATGGATTGTCGAAAATCCGGTTGGTATTCAATCTCGAAGTTTGGAAAATGGCTTCGAATACTCTCATAAATTTCTTTTGGAGTAAAACTCATCCCCGCTAGATTATAGCTGGAACGGATTTTAACAGATTCTTTCGGTGCTTCCATCAAATCAATAGTCGCTTTGATGGCATCTGGCATGTACATCATTGGAAGCATGCTGTCTTCCTTCAAAAAGCAGGTGAATTTCTCGCCTCGGATTGCTTTGTGGTAGATGTCCACTGCATAATCGGTAGTTCCTCCTCCAGGTAATGATTTATAGCCAATCAACCCTGGGTAACGGAGGCTTCGTACATCTACTCCGTACTTTTCAAAATAATATTCGCACCAACGTTCTCCGGCCTGTTTGGATATCCCGTAGACCGTATTTGGTTCTTTAACACAATACTGTGGAGTATTTACTTTTGGAGTGTTTGGTCCAAAAACCGCGATGGAAGAAGGCCAATACACTTTATTGAGTTTGAATTCTCTTGCTAACTCTAAGATGAAAAGCAGGGAATCCATGTTTAATTGCCAGGCAAATAAAGGGCGCTTCTCCCCAGTTGCAGAAAGTACGGCAGCCAAATGATAAATCTGGGTAATTCCTTCGTTTCGGACCAGATTTTTTACTTTCTCCTGATCCAAAACATCCAAAACTTCAAATCGGCAGTATTCAAATTTACCTTTCGCCTCAGCATTCAAATCCGTAGCGATAACTTGTTCGCCTGAGTATCGGTCTGTTAGTGCTTTGGTAAGTTCAGAACCCAGTTGACCGGCGGCTCCGATTACAAGAATTTTTTCCATTTTTTGCGATCTATCAAAAGCCTTCGAATGGTGCGTGGCTTTTTGTTTATATTTGGGTTTACCAGCGCAAAAGTAATAAAATTCAGACCTCTTGTTGGAATTTTTGATCAATGGAAACGATCAAATGAGAATAATTTAAATCAAGTATATCATATCATGTACGAACAGATCAAACCCAAATTTGAAAAAGAGATTGCTGCGATCAAGGAAGCAGGATTATTTAAAAAAGAACGGATTATTACATCTCCCCAAGCGGCAGAAATTACCATTGAAGGAGGAAAGAAAGTTTTGAATTTCTGCGCTAATAATTACCTAGGACTTTCTTCGCATCCCCAGGTGATTGAAGCGGCTAAAAGAACTATTGATTCACATGGCTTTGGAATGTCTTCTGTACGATTTATTTGTGGTACTCAGGATATTCATAAGGAATTGGAGAAGAAGATTTCAGAGTTTTTGGGAACTGAGGATACGATTCTATATGCAGCGGCTTTTGACGCGAATGGTGGTGTTTTTGAACCATTGCTTGGCCCAGAAGATGCAATCATCTCAGACGCCTTAAATCATGCTTCTATTATTGATGGGGTAAGACTTTGTAAAGCTATGCGCTATCGATATGAGCATAATAATATGGCTGATTTGGAGGCGAAACTTAAGGAAGCAAATGAAGCTGGTGCAAAGCAAAAAATCATTGTTACCGACGGAGTCTTTTCGATGGACGGAACCATAGCCCAATTAGATAAAATTGTTGAACTCGCCGAGAAATACGAGGCGATGGTGATGTCTGATGAATGTCATTCCACAGGGTTTATGGGTAAAACTGGTCGTGGTGTCCATGAATTCCGGGGTGTGATGGGTAAAATTGATATTATTACAGGTACGCTTGGTAAAGCGCTGGGTGGAGCATCTGGTGGTTTTACCTCAGGAAGAAAAGAGATTATTGAATTGCTTCGTCAGCGATCAAGGCCTTACCTTTTCTCAAATACCTTGGCTCCATCCATTACAGGAGCTTCAATTGCTGTTTTTGATTTGCTTTCTGAAACAACCGAGCTTCGGGATAAATTGGAGGACAATACCAAGTATTTCCGTGAAAGGATGGAGGCTGCAGGCTTTGATATCAAACCAGGTGAGCATCCGATTGTACCTATCATGTTATACGATGCAGTTTTATCTCAGAAAATGGCTGAAAAACTGCTTGAAAAAGGAATCTATGTGATTGGATTTTATTATCCAGTGGTTCCAAAAGGTCAAGCCCGGATACGGGTACAGATTTCAGCAGGCCATGAAAAGCAACATTTAGATCAAGCGATTGATGCATTTATTGAGGTAGGAAAGGAACTTGGAGTTTTAAAATAAAATTCGAAGATTAAAGAAAAGGCCCGATTTGGATATACAAATCGGGCCTTTATTTTTCTAATAAATAACTTAAAATCAGGATTTACTGGTCATCGCCATTTTTCGCTTCTTTTTGATCTCGTAATCCTCAAGATCCTCAAATTGGGTGTCTACATCCAAGTTATTGAGATAGTCATTGAGCATTTCACGGACTTCCTGAAAGGACATGTTGTGCAGGACTTTTCCGTTTTTTGCCATGGAAATTTGTCCCGTCTCTTCAGAAATAATCAAGATTATAGCATCGGTTGCCTCAGACATCCCGATTCCGGCACGGTGTCGTAGCCCAAACTGGGCTGGAACTTCTCGCTCTGTTACCGGCAAAATACATCGAGCAGCTTTGATTTTTCCATTGTGAATGATCACAGCTCCATCGTGAAGTGGACTATATTTATTGAAAATGGAGATCAACAATCTTTTGGAAAGTTCGGCATCGAGAATATCCCCGCTTTCGGCATAAAATTTAAGCTCTGTACTTTTCGAAATAACCATCAAAGCACCTGTATTACTTCCTGCGAGTGTTTTTGAGGCTTCTATGATGGGGTTAATGTTGAAAGAAGCATTTTCTTTTTTTCTCCAGAAAAACAATAAGTCTTTCCAAATATTGTCTCGGGAAAGGAGGGAGGAACGACCAATCAAAAGGAGAAATTTTCGAATCTCTGGAGCAAAAATGATAATCGCTGCCAAGACACCTACTCCCATAAATTGACCCAGAATGGAAGAAAGTAATTCCATTTGGAGTGCTCGCACCAATAGATAGACCAGATAGATCGATAAAAAACCCAAGAAAATCTTAATAGCTACACTACCCTTGAGAAGCTTATAAACTTGGTATAATAGGAAGGAAACCAACGCGATATCGATCATATTCACGATGGATATATCCAGGAATCCTATTTTAAAAAGAAAGGTCAAGCGTATAATTGTTTAAATAATTTCCGTGTTTCGTTTGCTTCTTTAACGTCATGCACTCGAAGTATGTTAGCTCCTTTTGAAAGAGCAAACATATTAAGAGCTGTAGTTCCATTGAGCGATTCTTCAGGTCCACAGCCCAATAGTTTATAAATCATGGATTTTCGTGATAAGCCAACCATAAGTGGGTGGCCGAGAGTTTTGAAAATTTCCAGATTCTGAAGGATATGGTAGTTTTGCTCCAATGTTTTTGCAAAGCCAAATCCCGGGTCAATAATTACATCTTTGATGCCAAACTCTCTTATAAGATGCAGTTTTTTCGCGAAATAGTTCAATATATCCGGCAAAAGTTTGGGGTAATCTGTTTTTTCTTGCATTGTCTGTGGTGTACCCCGCATGTGCATAAGAAAATAGGGGATTTGAAGCGCTCCAACGACCTGATACATCTTTGAATCGAGGCTGCCTCCTGATATGTCATTTACCAAATGGGCACCTGACTCGACTGCTTCTATTGCAACCTTGGAGCGGAATGTATCAATTGAAATCAACACCTCGGGGAATGCTTCAGAAATCCAGGAGATGGGCTGGATTACCCTTCTTAATTCCTCGTCTTCGGAAATGTCTCCGGCACCAGGTCTGCTACTATATCCTCCCAAATCCAAAATATCTGCTCCATCCTGAATCATTCTTTCAGCTCTTTTCAGAATGTCATCCCGCTCGACTTTTACGCGACTACCTGAATAAAATGAATCTGGGGTTAAATTTAAAATCCCCATCAACTGCGGTTCATCCCATATGACAAGCCGTCCCTTGATTTGAAATGTATATTTTTGAGGAAATAATTTATCTTCGACAGCAGAAGTTGGATCTGAGAAAAGTATCATTTAAATAAAGCGCATTGGAAACCAAAACCAGCAACGAATATAAGCAAGTAATCGACCGTTGTAAAGAACTCTTCCAGAAGAAAACAATCGATTACGGCACTTCATGGAGGATTATGAGATTATCTTCCATTACGGACCAGATTTTTATCAAAGCTCAGCGAATTCGCTCAGTACAGGAAAAAGGAAGTCAAAAAATCAGCGATCCCATTGAAGAGGATTTTATCGGGATCATCAATTATTCCCTAATTGCATTGATTCAGATTTCACTAAAGGATGATGATCGAATGGAAATTCCTTTTGAAGAATTAGAGCCTATTTATGACGGATGGGTTTCCAAAACAAAAGGGCTTCTGGAAAATAAGAATCACGATTATGGAGAGGCTTGGCGTGATATGCGTGTCAGCTCTATGACAGATATTATCCTGATGAAGTTATTTAGGTTGAAGCAAATTGAAGACAATGAAGGGAAAACGCTGGTTTCAGAGGGAATTGAGGCCAATTATCAGGATATGATTAATTATGCTGTTTTTTGTCTGATTAAACTAGAATATCATCATGCTTAATAAAGGAATTCTTTGGGTCCTCCGTATCTTGGTTGGAGGACTTTTTATTTTCTCTGGTCTTATTAAAGTCAATGACCCAGTAGGCACAGCAATCAAATTGGAGGAATATTTTGATGTCTTTTCCAATGATATAGCTGGATTTTTCTACTATCTGAAACCCTTCGCCTTGTATTTGGCGGTCTTTTTGGTGGTTTTAGAAGTTGTTTTGGGCGTAATGCTGATTTTAGGAGTCCGTAGCAAGTTTACCGTTTGGTCATTGACTGCTATGATTGTGTTCTTTACTTTCTTAACTTTTTTCTCTGCCTATTTTAATAAAGTGACGGATTGTGGGTGCTTTGGGGACGCAATTAAGTTGACTCCATGGGAATCTTTTTACAAAGATGTAATCTTGATGGTCATGATTTTCGGGATCTTGGCCCTTCAAAAATATTTGCCGACTAGCTCTTCTGTGCTCGCTAAGCGATTTGTTATGGGTGTTGGTATTCTATGTTTTGTCCTTTCACTAACCGCAATTCGAAATCTGCCTTTTATTGATTTTCGAGCCTACAAAGTAGGAGTAAACATTCCTACTAATATGCAGCCGTCTTCTCCATTGAACTACTCCTATGTTATGAAAAAGGACGGTCAGCTAGTGACCTTGGATAGTTATCCAAC